>DATHGO010000286.1:0-10472 GCA_035317585.1 Gemmatimonadaceae bacterium
GTGGTGCCCATGATCGCTTCCATGAAATACTGGCGTGACGGCAGGATCGGCGGACGGCTTGCGCGCCTCACCCTCGCCACTGCGATCGGTGGAATGGTGGCGATCGCGTTGCCAAACACCCTCAACTGGAACAGCGAGTCGCCCTACCTTGATTCCGCGCGCGGCATGGTGGATTACAAAAAGGGGAGCGGCCGCGGACGGCTGGATCAGTACCGGAACTCGCTGCAGATGGCAATCTCGAACCCCGTATTTGGAGTGGGTCCCGGGAACTGGCCGGTCGAATACGTTCGTTTCGCGCCGTCGAGTGACCGCTCGCTCGCCGACGACGGCATGACGGCTAACCCGTGGCCGAGTAGCGACTGGGTGGCGTTCGTCTCCGAGCGCGGGTTCATTCCCACGGTCGCATTGATGGGCGCGTTTCTCATTCTCTTCTTCAGCGCGCTCAGGCGATGGGGCGAGCTGGAGAATACGGACGCGGTTCTTGCGCAATGCGTGCTGGCGGGAACCGTCGTGGCGACACTGGTCGTCAGCGCATTTGACGTGGTGCTCGTCCTGGCGGCTCCGGCATTTCTGGTTTGGAGCATCCTCGGCGCCACCAGCGGGATTCGCCGCAACGCCCGTAGCGTGAAGATCTCTTCCAGGGCACTGGGACTGGCGTCTGTGGCGCTTGTTCTTCTTTCGCTTGTTTCCGTCGCCCGGAGCGTGACGCAGACGATGGCAATGACATACGTCGGTCGCGGGGCATTCACCGCGGGCTGGGTGACCGGCGCGCTGTGGGATCCCGGCAGCTACCGCATCAATCTGCGCGTGGCGGAGCTTTACTCGCGTCGCGGACACTGCTCGACCGCCCGAGGTTACGCGCGCCAGGCGGTTTCACTCTTCCCGCACTCACCACAGGCGAAACGTATCGCGCGCAGCTGCGCGTAGGCCGCGGGGAAGCTTTACGTGACGTAGACAATGTGCGGCTGCGCGCGATTGTAGCGTTCGGAGGTTTCCAATCCGAACGCTAACCGTATCCGCATGGCGATCTCGCTCGACGAAATTCACGTACCGGAATGCGGGGCGTACGACGCCTCGGAGCTTCGGCTGCTATACCAGCTCTTTGAGGAAGCGCAGAGATCGCGAATTGCGCACGGCGAGCGTCTTCGCGCCATCCTTCAGGGGCGATCGTTTTCGCATCTAGCGAGCAGCGTCAGCGATGCCGATCCTCTTCTGAAGGCGATTGCGCACGGTGACACAGCGGGAGCGCCGAGAATCCTGGAACGCGCTTACTCGCGTGCCGTGGACGACGAGGCACATGCTGCCGCCGCGTTACGCGAACTGATCGAACAGCATCCGGCGTGGCCGTGGCTTGTAAACACCAAGGGCATTGGTCATCTCCTCGCGGCACGGCTGTTGTCTCGGCTCGACGTGACGCGCGCGAAGACACCCTCCGCTTTCTGGGCGTATTGCGGATTGGGAACAATTCCGGGGGTTGGTTACCGGTGCTCGCGATGCATGCTCGAGGTAGCATATCCGGTGGGCTATCAGGCTCCCGGGACACATTTGAGTCGGGGCGGGAGGCGGGAGTGCCCGGGCGAGCTTGAGGCGGTCATCGGCAGCCAACCGACTCGTGTCGCTCCCCGTCGGAGCACGCTCGGAGGACGCGCCAGTTACGACGCGCAGGCGCGCATCTCGTGCTATCTGATTGGCTTGTCGATGCTGCGCTGCGGGAGCGAGTATCGAGCGTTCTATGATTCAGCACGCGCGAACTTCGCGGCTTCGCGCCCAGGATGGACTCCCAAGCGCTGCCACCTCTCGGCGCTCCGCAGGATGGAAAAGACATTTCTGCGCGATCTGTGGGTTGCGTGGCGCGGAGCGGTCAACCTGCCTGTCGTGCAACCCTATTTTCCGCGTCTGTGAAAGCCGGACGCCGTACGCAAAGCCGTGCTAACCGAAGCCTATGTCTACGAGTCACCCAATCAACCCGAGCGTCATTCGGTTAGCGCGGCCGCGCACGCGTCACGCGCGGCTGGTCTTTAATTCTGGAAGCGGTATCCCGCCTTGCGTACGGTGATGAGGTGACGAGGCTGGGCCGGATCCGGCTCCAGCTTGTTCCGCAGCCGGGCGACGTGCTGATCGACGGTGCGTGAGGTGACGCCAAGACTGTAGTTCCAGACCTGCCGCATGAGCGTGTCGCGAGAAACGATGTCGCCGTTGGAATCGATGAGGAACGCGAGGAAGTCGAACTCCATGGGGCTCAGATCGACGGGTTCTCCCGCGCGGAGAACCGTCCTCGTTCGCAGATCGACTACCACGTCAGAGAAACGGTGCTGCGAATTTCGCGCGGCGGCGTCACTCGCACCGGTCGTTCCTCTTCGTGCAGGGGCCGCCCGCCGTATGATCGCCTCCACGCGAGCAAGCAATTCGAGCACACCAACCGGCTTTACGACGTAATCGTCGGCGCCGATGCGGAATCCCTGCACTTTGTCGACTTCCTGATCACGCGCCGACAGAATGAGGACCGCGGCGGCGCCGCCACGACCGCGATAGCGTCGGAGCACCTCAAAACCGTTCAGACCCGGCAGCATCAAATCTAGAATGATCAGGTCGGGACTGTGGTGCTCGAGCCAGACCAGGCCCTCGTTTCCGTCTGTGACGGACTCGACCTTGTAGCCCTCGACCTCGAGGCTGGTCCGAAGGCCAAGGGCAAGCGTCTCGTTGTCCTCGATGATCAGAATTGAACGATCTACCGTGACATCATTGCCACCGGATGGCTGCCACGCATGCGTCATGACTCCGTACCGTTCCGACTGCCCTGAAGGGCGAGAGTAAAGCGGGTCCCTCCGCCCGGCGCTTCAGTAAGATCCGCCTTCGCGTCCATGGCCGTTGCCAGATCGCGCACGATCGAAAGACCCAGCCCCGCTCCGCCGGTGCTGTCGTCCAGCGTGCCACCCACTCGGAAGAATGGCTTCCAGACGTTGACTCGCTCCGATGGCGGGATTCCCTGCCCGCAGTCATCGACCCATAGTCGAACGACGTCTCCATCGTTGCGAACCCCGATCGTGATTGTCTGTCCCACCGGTCCGTACTTCGCGGCGTTGTCCAGGACGTTGATCAGGATCTGGCGAATTGCGCCGGGATCGCCACGCGCGATTGCGGGTTCTGGGATGTCCAGCTCGATGCGCATCTTGCGGGCTTCCGCCAACGGTGTGAAAAAATCTGCCGTCGTTTGCACTACGCGCGCGACGTCGACCGGAGTGGACTGGAGCTGCAGCTCCGGTCTCGCGGCGGCCAGCACGGAGTTGGACAGCGCGATGAGGCGATTCGTTTCCCGTTCGATGATCTCGAGTGACCGCTCGCGCTCGGACTCGGTTCGGGTGCGACCGAGACGAAGCAACTGCACGAACAGCAGGATCTGTTGCAGCGGTGTCCGCAGCTCGTGCGACACGTTGGCCAGAAACCGTTCGCGGGAGTTGACGAGACGCACCTCGCTGCGCAAAGACGCGAAGCCGGCGATCGCCAGCACTATGCTCCCCGCCAGCAGGAGCAGAGAGGCGGGGACGCGCGATCGCGGAATTCCTCCGACTACGAGGAATCGGGCAACGTCTGGCCGGAGCGAAACCCAATAGATCGTCCCACCGATGTAACCAAGCGGCGTCACTCCGTAGAAGTTTTCCGAGGAAGGTCCGCCCTTCGGAGCCTGATAGATCGTCTTGTGCGCCATGTCCGTAACGGTCAGCGTCAATAACGACTCGGCGGGCATTCCGAGGGGCCATTTACCGACCATTTGCTCAGAATCCTTGCTGCGAGCAGTGTCGACCGTGGATCGAGATCCCTCCTCGACGTAGCCAGGCACCATAGGGGGCAGAACGCGGACAACCCTGTACATCTGCGAGTAATCCATTGTATCGCGCACGCCGTAGCACGAGCGATATCCGTACACGGCTAGCAACCTGTCAGCTGAATCGTACGCGGGGGCGTAGGCGACGGTTTCTCTTCCGTCTGGCGCGTCGACGAACAAGTAGCCGAAGCGGGACATTCTGACCCATCGCGCATTGGCGAGCTTCGGAATGGAATCACGGATGATTGGCTCGATCTGCGGTGCTGGCCGCCCACCGGCGTACGTGACCGAGTGCGAGGGCATATCCAGACGAAATCTGTAGATCGGCCAGTTCGCGCTTGGTCCGCACCGCTCCGTCGTGTCGGGGATTGCCGGAATAGCCGTTACCGGTGGTAGCGCGCTCCGGACCCAGGGCTCACTCGGATGAATCGCCACATACGCCTGGAACAGGGTACGCTCGCGCGCTGAGAGATACGCGCGAGTCGTGTACAGGTAGCTCGCGAACTTCGCATAGTCTCTGACGGTCCGTTCAGCGGCTGCTTTCCGTTCCTGTGCGTTGCGCATGGATTCCCGCACGGCGAGAGCCGAAACGACGACAATGCCGAGAAGCGCACCGCCAAGCAGGAATGGCCGGGCTCCGTATGCTCGCATGTGACTGGCTATAGACATCGTATTTGGACGGGTGGCAGCGAAGATACAATACTCCGCCGGCCGGATATCCGCCCCCGCTACCGATGTATGCGAATTGTAAAAATTGTCCGCACGGCATCCGGATGACTCCTGGCGCCAGGTAACTCGCGAGCGATATGGCGCGGGCCGGCTGGAAACAGCTGGCGTTCCTCGCGGCTGCACAAAATGTATACAAATTCGCTACGAATTATTCACAGCTTCGGCACCCCCAAATCTCTTACACGTCTCTGTCCTCACTCTCACATTGCGCTGATCACCATCAAGGAGAGGCGGGCAGTATGAAAAAACTACTCTTGTCAGCCATCACCGCATTCGCGATGACGGCGTCGACAGCGTTCGCCCAGAGCGGAACGACTGTGACCGGCCGTGTAACGAGCGATGCGGGCGTGCCCCTCGGGGGTGCGAGCGTCTTCATCCCCGGGTTGAATCTCGGCACACAAACGAAAGACGATGGGAGCTACAGCTTCGTCGTCCCGGCCAGCAGGGCTACTGGCGGAACGACGACGCTGACGGCGCGCGTCATCGGTTACACAGCCCGCTCGGTGCCAATTACGCTGACCCCGGGCAGCACCGTCGATCAGAGCTTTGCGCTTCCCGTCAACCCATTCCATCTCGATGAAGTGGTGGTGACCGGCGCCGGCACGTCGACGACTCGTGAGAAGCTGGGCGTCACGATCAATACGGTCGACAGCGCTCTCATCCGTCGAGCATCCGAACCGCAGAACATCATATCAGCTCTGGCGGGTAAAGCGCCCAACGTCGTGGTCCGCACTCAGTCGGGAGAGCCGGGTGCCGGCGCGTCCGTGCTGATTCGGGGCGCCGCATCGCTCACCGGAACAAATCAGCCGCTGTTCGTCGTCGATGGACAACCGATCGATAACCAGACAGTCTCCACCGCGTTCCTCGCGGTCAACGGAGGCTCGCTCGGAGATCGCCAGGGAGGCACCGCGACGCCGAACCGCGCGGCGGACGTCAATCCCGCCGATATCGAGAACATCCAGATACTGAAAGGCTCGGCCGCGTCAGCGATATACGGTGCACGAGCTGCCAGCGGCGTGATCCTCATCACGACCAAGCGCGGGCACTCAGGCCCGACCCGGATAAACTTTTCGTCGACCGTGAATTTTGACCAAGCCCGCCTGCCCGATTTCCTCCAGCATGACTACGCACAGGGGTCGATGGGGAGAACCGTGGGCGTAAACCCAGCGCCAATTCCGGATGCGGCCGCGACGTGCGGCGCTACTCCGGATTGCTCGCCCACAGGAGGCAGAACGTCCTGGGGTGCCCTGCTGCCGGCTGGAACCCCGACCTACAATCACATCGACGAGCTCTTTCACACCGGCACAACCGCGGACAATAACCTTCAAGTCTCCGGCGGGAACGACCGTACCAATTTCTTTGCTTCGGCCGGTCTGACCAACCAGATCGGAGTGGTGAAGGGACCGAACAACAAGTACAACAGGGCGAGCTTCAGGCTCAAGGGATCGCAGGAGGTCGGGAGCAAACTGACCCTCAGCGGCAACTTCAACTACGTGGACTCACGAGGAAACTTCGTCCAGCATGGCAACGACGTCTCTGGCCTGCTGCTCGGCGCCCTGCGCACTCCCCCGGCGTTCAACAACGAGAACTATCTGACGGCCGGCGGCCTGCAGCGGCCGTACAGATTCCCGAATCCCACCAGCGTGGACGCGTTCAACTGCTGCGCGTACTACGATAACCCGTTTTTCGTCATCAACAGCCCGGGCAACCGCAGCGAGCTCGGACGCACGATCTCCAACTTCAACATCGACTGGCGGCCACTGACCTGGCTCGACGTGAAAGAGACGCTGGGCGGTGACTACTACAGTGACTCACGGTTGCAGGCGCTTCCGCTCACATCCGCAAACGATGCCGCTGGCAGCGTCATTCGCGCCGAGCAGACCAACCTCGTAATCGATCACAATCTGATCGCCTCGGCGACGGGATCACGGGGAGAAAACCTGAACGGCACGATCACCGTCGGCCAGAATCTCAACTCGCGTCGGTATCGCTCCCTCGCGGGCCAGGGTGAAGGACTCATCGCGCCCGCACCACTCGCGATCGAGAATACCGTCTCGCAAACGGGGCTGGAGATCAAATCGCTGCGTCACATCGAAAGCTATTTCGGGCAAGGCGAGCTGAATCTCTACAACCAGCTCTATCTGAGCGCCGGTGTACGCAACGACGGCTTCTCTACCTTCGGCGCCTCGCAGCGACGCCACAACTTCTACAAAGCCTCCGCCGCATGGACCGTGTCGAACCTGCTGGGCGGAGGAGACCAGACTGGCCTATTGAGCTTTGCCAAGCTCCGGGCTGCCTACGGCGAAACTGGGCGCGAGCCCGACGTCTATGCAGCGCTGAACGCTTTGAGCACGGTGACACAATTCGGCTCAGGTTACGGCGACGTGCTCAAGAGCTCGGTCGGTGGCGTAGCTGGCATAACGAGCGCCACTCGTCTCGGTAACACTGCGTTGCGTCCCGAGCTGCAAAAAGAGACTGAATTCGGTGGAGACTTCGGTTTTCTGAATCAAAGAGTCGATCTGTCTGTCGTCGGCTACAACAAGCGTTCGACCGACGTGATCCTTCCCATCACCGTCAACTCCGGCTCGACCGGCTTCCTGAGCGCGTTCAGCAACACCGGGGCGCTTACGAACAAGGGTGTTGAGATCACTTTGAATGCGCGGCCATTCACGACGCAGAATCTGGCGTGGGAAGTTGGCGTGCAGTACGGCCGGAACAAGGGCAACGTGACGTACCTCGGCGGGGCGCAGATCTTCGACTTGCTTGAAGGATTCGGCGCGAACGAGGCTGAAGGTGCGGATGTCATCGGGTACGCCCCCGGAGTAATAATCGGAACGGGATTCGTGCACTGCGGTCAGGGAACGCAGAGCCCGGTTCCAGGCATCGCTGGGGGCACAGTCCCCCAGGATATCGATGCGCTCTGCGCGGCGACACCGGGCGGCTATAAGCCGAACGCCCTGTTTCTCGCGCCGAACGGATTGCCAGTCGCGGATCCGCAGGTCCGAGTGCTTGGTGATCCGCATCCGCGATACACCATGTCGTACACGAGCTCGCTCAAGCTCATGAACAAAGTCACGCTGTCGGGCCTGCTCGACGTCAGAAAGGGTGGCGACGTCTACAACGGAACTCGCGGCGCGCTCTACGTGTTCGGAACTCACGTCGATACCGATCGGCGAAATACGCAGGGACAGTACGGCGTGAACTACGATACCAAGACATTTCCCAACGTAGCGGGACCCGGCACCGGGGTCGTCGGACTCAAGACGCCCGTCGACTGGGAGAACTGGATGAGCATCGTCGGCACAGGCGGTGGCTTCGCTGGCCCGTCGGAGCAGTTCATGGAGGACGGGGGGTTTGTGAAACTCCGTGAGCTCTCTCTCACCTTCGCGCTGGATCAGCCGTTCATCAAGAACCTCACGGGGTTCAGCTCGGTCGATTTCCGCATCGCCGGCCGCAACCTCAAGACGTGGACGAAGTATCGCGGACTCGATCCGGAGGTGAACAACGCCGGCTCGGAATACCTCACGCAGGGACTCGACTGGTTCGCCAATCCCCACACGAGATCGTTTGTTGTCTCGTTCAGCCTCAACCGGTAATGCAAAGGAGAATTGCAGTGATAAAACTTCGATATCTCGTCTCCCTTGCCGCCGCGTTGTTGCCGATCGGCTGCAAGGGGGACTTCCTGACGGGCGGCGAGCTGAGCACGGACCCGAACCGTCCGAGTACCGCTACCGCCAACCAGCTTTTCGCAGGCTCGGAGGCCGCGATCTGGGCACTTCTCGGAAGCGATCCCGCGCGCGTCACTGGAATGTGGGCGCGGGAGTTTGCGGGCGGACAAAACCAGTACCAAAGCATTTGGAATTATCAGTACGATGAAGGAGTGCAGAGCGGGTTCAATTCCGGTCTCTATGCAGCCGGCGGTCTGGTCGACATCGTGCGCGCACAGCAGATCGCGAAGGCCGAGAAGAACGACGCGCTGCTCGGCATCGTGCAGGTGCAGGAGGCAATCACAATGGGTACCGGTGCGGACCTGTTCGGAAACCTCGTTTACTCCGAGGCTCTGTCGAACAAGCCCAATCCCAAGCTCGATGATCAGCTGACCGTATACGATTCCGTGCAGAAGGTTCTGAGCGCGGCAATCCCGAACATGGCGTCAACCGCCGCGACCAGCTCGCCTCCAGCCACCGCGGATTTGGTTTACGGTGGCGATCTCGTGAAGTGGACCGCCCTCGCGCACACTCTCAAGGCGCGGTTCTACATGCACACCGCGGAGGTCCGCGCAGCGGCCTACGCCCAGGCTCTGACCGAAGCACAGCTCGGTATCTCGTCAGATGCCGGGAATTACTTTGGCGCGTTCACATCGAACGCTGCGGAGCAGAACTTCTACTACCAGTTTGAGGTGCCGGCGGCGCGGGCAGGGTATCTCATTCCCGATCAGCAATTCGTGGCACTGCTCCAGAGCCGGAATGACCCGCGGCGGGCGGAGTACTTCAACGCCGCTGCAACGAAGCTGAGCGCGGTCAGGCTCGCGCCGGATTTTGCCCAACCATTCGTCACGTACGATGAGAACACCCTGATCTGGGCCGAGGCGGCGTATCGAACCGGCGACCAGGCAACGGCGCTCATCAAGCTGAATGAAGAGCGTGCGAATCACGGACTGCCGGCCGAAGCTGTCGCCGGCCAGGCGCTGTTGAATGAGATCCTGCTCGAGAAGTACATCGCCAATTTCCAGCTGGGCCACGAGGCGTGGAACGACTACAAACGCACCTGCACTCCAAACTTTCAGCCGACGCAGGCGGGCCAGAAGATGCCGGGACGCATGTATTACGATCCCAACGAGCGTCTCACGAACACCAACATTCCGCCTGCAGGTCAGGGGTTCAACGGGACGAGAAATCCAGACGACCCGGCGAATGCCGTTTCCGACGGAACCGGTCAGCCCTGTCTGGCCGGCTAGTCACCTGACGCGCATTCAAATCTTGACCCTGAGTCCGGTTTCGCCGTCCAGGCGGGCCGGACTCAGACACATTCACGCTGGGGGAACAGTGCAAGGGCGAGCACGAATGATTGAAGTAATACTCGCGATTGTTCCACTGATTGTCGCGTGCTCGACGTACACAGCGATTTCGCCGACGCTCGCACCAACGAGCGGAACGGTTCGCTTGTCGATGAATGACGCCGGACGCACCGAAACGCTTGGGCCGCTCGGCGCGCAGGTCACGTCGGTCGAGGGCGAGGTCCGCTCGATTAGCGACTCGGCGGTGACCATCGTCGTCAGCGAAGTAGGTCGTGCCTCGTCGGATGCTGAGCAGTTTCACGGAGAGCCGGTAACGATCCCTTCGCGTTACATCGCGGGGATCGAGCGGAAGCACGTGCAGGTTGCGCGCTCACTGCTGATCGCCGGAGCGATCGTGGGAGGCGCGATCTGGATCGGAACCCAAGGGCATGGTAACGTGACCTTCGGACACCCGGCTGGGCCGCCACGTGGAGGCGAGTGTTGTTGAAGCGGATTCCTGATCTCCGCGCTCGGGTGAGGTCGGATCCTCATCCTCAGCGCGAAGTGAATGGCGGATAACTTCGGGCGAAAAACAAAAAAGAGGGGGCGTCTTTCGACGCACCCTCTTTCTTGCTCAGGCGATGAGCCTGATCAGGTGCAGACGATCACACCAGTGGTGTTGTCGCAAGTCTTGGCTGACTGCGAGTGAACTGCAGTCGCGCTCCAAGTCTGCGGCGGACCCGCTGCGAACACAGCCGTGATCGTCACGTTCTGTGAAGGCGTAAAGCCCTGAAGGGGCGAAGCCATCGTCGCGGTTCCGGCGAAGTACGCACCGTTGTTGTCGGCGGCATATTGCTCTTCGTAGGTCGCAAGGTTGCGAAGATCGGACTTCATCGCGGCGACATACGCCTTGTCCTTCGTATT
>DATHGO010000287.1:0-2624 GCA_035317585.1 Gemmatimonadaceae bacterium
GAGAAAGGATCCACTGACCACGACGACGGTGTGGCGGGCACCACGTCCATGTGATGAACGAGCGCGATCGCTCTCCTGGTACCGTTACCGCGGAGCCGCGCGTAGAGATTGGCTCGATTCGGTCCCAGCTCCACGGTGTCCAGTATCTGCGTTTCGATCCCCTCGCGGTCGAGGATCGCCTTGAGGAAACGCGCCGCCGCGAGCTCGTTCCCGGGCGGGTTCGTGGTATTGACGCGCAGGTAGTCGCCAAGAATGCTCGTGCCTTCGGTCGCGAGCGCATCCCACGCCACGGGTCGCGTCTGGGCCCCGACCGAACCAGCTGAAAGGACGAGCGCGGAGAGAGCAGCGCCACCAATGATTTTGTTCATGCAGGATAGTCGCGAAAATCCGTCTGGCGGGGAAGAGGCGTTTTGTATACAATTCCGCGATGCAGCGAGCTCGCGTGGACTCGGTCGACCTGTTGCGGGGCGTGATCATGGTGATCATGATGCTCGATCACACCCGCGATTTCGTCCACTCCCAGGGGCAGCTGTTCGATCCCACCGACGTCTCACGGACGTGGCCGCTTCTCTTTTTCACCCGGTGGATCACGCACTTCTGCGCGCCCATCTTCGTGTTTCTTGCCGGAACCGGTGCTTACCTCCAGGAGCTGCGCGGGAAATCGAAGAGCGAGCTGTCGAGATTCCTGATAACGCGTGGTCTCTGGCTGATCCTGCTGGAGTTTACAGTGTTGCGGGTGATCATCTTCTTCAACTTCGATTACCCGGTTTTCATGGGGTTCCTCCAGGTTATCTGGGTAATCGGCTGGGGCATGATCGTTTTGGCGGGAGTCATTTATCTCCCATTGCGTGTGATCATCGGCCTGAGTGTCGCCATGATCGTTCTGCACAACGCCTTCGATGGAATCCACGCGACGAGCTGGAGGGGGCCCGGGAGCCCAGTGCCAGGCTTTGGAGCTTCGCTTTGGCATGTGTTGCATGAGCCAGGGATCCTTTTCCCGTTCGGATACCCCGGGCCCGCGTTGCTCGTACTCTATCCCTTGATTCCATGGATCGGCGTGCTGGCCGCAGGATACGCATTCGGCTCTATCTACCGTCTGGACGACGCGACCAGGCGGCGGCTCCTTTTTCGGCTCGGCGGCGCGATCACCATCGGGTTCATCGTAATCCGCGCGATCAATATTTACGGCGATCCTTCTCGTTGGTCCGTGCAGAGCAGCCCCGTGATGACTGCGCTGTCCTTCCTCGCCGTGTCGAAGTACCCGCCCTCGCTGCTCTTTCTGATGATGACCCTTGGGCCGGCGATGATCTTTCTCGGGTGGTTCGATGGTCGCGGGCGGGCAGCACTGGCGCGCATCTTCATCGTCTATGGACGAGTGCCCCTCTTTTTCTACCTGCTGCAATGGATTGTGACCCACACATTGGCGATCCTCGCGGGGCGCATCGCCGGAAAGCCCATCGACTATCTGTTCGCCAATATTGCGTTTGCACCCCCGCCAGCGCCGGGCGCGGGCTTCGGCCTCGGCATGGTGTACGCGCTCTGGATCCTCGGCGCTGCCCTCCTTTACCCACTTTGCCGCTGGTACGCCGGAGTGAAGGCGCGGCGGCAGGACTGGTGGCTCAGCTACCTCTAAGACGTGACACTGGCCTGCGATTCGCTCCGTAGAGGTAGGAACGGAGGCAGATCGATGGCCCAGTTGGATTCAATCCCATTGAAAGGCGCTGCACTCCTGGTGCTGCTGCTATTACCACTCGGCGGCTGCAAGCGCGAACCCCCGGAGGTCACGGACGCGCTGGGTTCGTCGCTCCTATTCGACAACGCATCTCCAGAAGTCCGCGAAGCCCTTGCGTCTTCAGTCGACTTCAGAATCAACGACGACAACTTCGCGCGCTGGGAAGAAGCCCAGAGCAATCTCGAGGGCTTGCCGCGCTCGGCGCTGCCGACCAGGTCGCCGGCAGGCGGCAATGCGGTCGACCGAGCCGTTGCGCGCCTCGAATCGAGCCCCTACACGCGCACAGCCATCGAGCGAACCGGGCTTTCGGTGAAGGAGTTCGTTCTGGAGACGATCGCGCTGGCACAGGCGACCGAGGCGGCTCGCACGGGAAGATCCCTGAGTCGCGGCGTAATCCCTCCCGAGAATTTCCAGTTCGTTCAGCGTTACACCTCTCGGCCGTTGTATTCCCGTTCGCGCGTGGCTCGCGGCGACGCCGATGCCTACAACGTGACTCCCGACGCCGACGTCATGTCGGAGCAGACGGAAAACACCGACCTGCAAATGCAGCTGGATGAAACGGAACACCAGGTAGAGATGGGGCGAGAGGACGTAGAGCGGGCGGCCGAAATGCAGCGGGAGGAAGCAGACCGCGCGGCGGAGATGTCACGCGAAAAAGCGGAGGCGAATCGCGAGCGAGCCCGCGACTCGGTGCGGGATACGCTGCCTACGCCTCGCTGGTGATCAGTACGGCTGTTGGCCGCTTGGAATTCTTCTGGGTGGTGGAGGCAAAGGAAGCTCCGAAACCCGTGTCTTGAACGCGTGAAACCCTGGCGTGTCCACAATGAGCCTCCGCGATGGATCCGGATTGAGCTCGGCAATCAGCGTCTTCGCCCTTTGGATGCGCGCTTCC
>DATHGO010000288.1:0-2207 GCA_035317585.1 Gemmatimonadaceae bacterium
GAAAACGCGAAAGTGTAGCCGATGAAGGCCCACGCGATCCCGACGAAGCCGAGCGCGACGTAACTCATCATCATGGTATTGAGCGCGTTCTTCGCTCTGACGAGTCCCCCGTAGAAGAATCCGAGGGCTGGCGTCATCACCAGCACCAGCGCGGTGGCAACCAGCATCCACGCAGTATCCGCCTGATTGATGGGGGTCGGGGTCATGTCCTCTTGATCCTCGTCACAATTCTCCTCCAGTACGACAGGTGAGATGGGCCTGCGAAAAACAAAATACCCTCGCGTTTCCCGATCGAAACGCGAGGGTATTGGAAATGAGCTGTACTAGCTCGTAGCGGCTCTAC
Source organism: Gemmatimonadaceae bacterium (assembly GCA_035317585.1). GTDB lineage: Bacteria > Gemmatimonadota > Gemmatimonadetes > Gemmatimonadales > Gemmatimonadaceae > UBA4720. The sequence continues at coordinate 344 of DATHGO010000288.1, forward strand.
CCTAAGCGTTCGATCGCGTCCCACAGATTCTGTGGGAGCGGGCGATTATTGCCAGGATTTGAAGGAGAGACGCGGCGAGCAGAAAGCATGACTGGGCTGGCTAGTGGTTATCCGAAGGCGCAAGAATGTCAGCGTCCTGTCATGTTGTCAAGGAATTTCTTCAGAAGCGAAAAATTGAGCGTAAGCCTAGAACTGCTTAACCGCAACTTGCGACTACCGGCCGAGGCGGTCGGCGGGCCGGCTGGTGGCTGCGGGCTACTGCCGTGCGATTGCGGTTCACCGCGACGCGTGGATCTTTCGGGCACATGACGCGATTTCGATTTCCGTTCGCAACGACGCTGGGTTCCTTTTTAGTTCTGGGCTGTGGATGGTACGCTCCGGCAGGCTCTCCCGGTGCTCCTGATCCGGCGCTCGAGCGCGGTGTCGCGATCGCTGACTCCCTGATAGGCAGCTCGATCGGCACGTTGATTCCGGGCGCGGTATTCCTCGTCGCGCGCGATGGACGGGTCGTCCACGAGCGGGTGTTCGGATTCGCGCAGCTCAATGATTACGAGGGGCACCGGCTCGCATCGCCGCCGGCGATGCGGACATCGACGATGTTCGACCTCGCGTCGGTTACCAAAGTGATGGCTACGACGATGGCGACGATGCTCCTCGTCGATCGTGGAAAGATCGAGCTCGATGCTCCTGTGTGGCGTTATCTCCCCGATTTTCGCGGGGCGCGCCTCGATAGCATCACGGTCCGGCACCTACTCTCGCATTCCGCCGGACTCGTGCAGTGGCAGCCGTTGTACTATCACGCATCCAACACCGCTCAGACCTACGGCGTCATTCGCGACATGCCGCTCGAGTGGGGCGTCGGCGACGCCCGGCGCTACAGCGACCTCGGCTTCATGTTGCTCGGTGACGTCATCGAGCGCGTGAGCGGCCAGCGCCTCGATGCGTTTCTGGAGCAGAATCTCTATCGGCCACTCGGGTTGCGGTCGACGACGTTCAATCCCAAGGGGCACGGTTTCACGGAGTTCGCGGCCACGGAACAGGGGAACGTCTACGAGAAGCACATGGTCTACGATTCGACGTTCGGCTATCGGTACCTGGGAGATCCGACCGCCTGGAATGGCTGGAGGCAGTACGTCCTCAATGGGGAGGTAGACGACGGCAATTCGTATTACGCGAACGGAGGCGTCGCCGGTCATGCAGGGCTCTTCTCGACTGCCGCGGATCTACGCGTGCTGGTCGATCTGTTGAACAACCGCGGCAGCTACGGAGGCCGCCAGTACATCCGCCCCGAGGTCGTTGACGCATTTCTGACGCGCGACAAATACCAGAACTATCTCGGCTGGCAGGCGCCGAGCTATCTGCCGGCGGGGAGTTTCTCGCACACTGGCTTCACGGGCACCTATGTCGCCGGCATCCCGCAATACAAGCTGTCGATCGTGCTGCTCACGAACAGGCAGAACATGGGCACCGATCCCAAGGGATATTTTCCCGATGTTGGACCACTTCAGCAGGCGGTGGCCCGGACGATCGTGAATGGCGCGGCTCGCACGCCGTGAAACCGACGCGCGGTAGCCGAACCAAACTGGCTCCGAAGCACGCTTCTGTTTCGAAGGTCAACGCGACGAGCGCGCCTCCAACCCTCGCTGCGCTCCGGACCGAGCTACACGAGCTGGCAGACCCAGTGCGCGGCGTCCATTCTCAACGCTTCTTCAAGACCGGTCCGGGCCAATACGGCGAAGGCGACAAGTTTCTGGGCCTGACGGTGCCCATGATGCGCAGCCTCGTGCGCAAATACCGTGAGCTGGATGATGCATCCGCGCTCGAGCTGTTGGATTCGTCGTGGCACGAAGAGCGACTGGTCGCG
>DATHGO010000289.1:0-20332 GCA_035317585.1 Gemmatimonadaceae bacterium
GAGCTGCACCTTGTTGACCGCGAGATAGAGCTGGCGTGCATGATCGCCGTCCTCCTCGAACGCACGAGTGGCCTCGTTGTAGGCGACTTCAGCGTCGGACAGCTCACCAAGCTCCATGTAAGCCAGAGCGATGTTGTTTAGTACCTGCGCTTCGTGATTGCGCATCCCCAGCGTTTGATATCCGAGATGACTGAGGCGAAAGGCCTCGAGGGCGCCGCGTACGTCACCGCGAATCATGGCGACGGTGCCGAGATTCTGGTCGATCATCGCCATGAGCGCCCCGTCGCGGGCGAGCTCCGCTTTGTCGCGCGCCGCCGCGTAAATCGTCGCCGCCTGGTCCAGGTCGCCCGCGACCTGATAAACGATCCCGACGACATTGAGCGCCTGGGCGACTGCCGGCGGTGAGCCGACGATATCGGCAGAGGCAACGGCCGCTTCGAGGATGTCGAGCGCGGCTCCGCGGTTACCCTGCTCGAGGTAGGCGCGACCCAGCCATCTGAGCGCGGCAAGACGAGTCGTCGCCAGCGTATCCGGATCCCGTACGAGAGTCTCGTACACCGCGCACGCATCGGCCCAGCGTCCATCGCGCTCAGCCTGTTTCGCGCGATCGATGCTGTCTCTAACGGTGGAAGATTCCACCGCCCTCAATTCGACTGTCGGCCTGCGGTTGGTCATGACGGCGCAACAACGGTCCCGGAGCGCGCCCTGTCGCGCGGCTTCCCGAATCAGGAATCTCCGGCCAGCGCTAAGGAGACGAGGAAGGACCTACCGAGTCACCCCATGTGAAGCGTCCGCTTCGCTGCGTGCAACGGCAGTCAGCCGCGCAGAGAGTCCAGTTGGGCCTCTACCTCGGCTACCTCCTGGCTGGCGCCGATCGCCTGGTAGGTGTCGACCGCTTCCCGAAACGCCGAGCGTGCGGCTCCAGCGTTTCCGACGGCGCGAGAGATCTCGCCCAGTTCACGGAGCATCTCGGCGTGCAGCAGACGATCCTCGGCGCCCTCCGCCTCGAAGATCGCGATGCGAAGTGTGGCGATGCTCTTGTCCAGCGCCCCACGCTGGCGCTCGATTGCCGCCCGAATCTTGAGCGCGCCGGCAGCGGCCAGATGATCGCCCCTCCGCTGCGCCTGCTCCAGCGCCATCGCGCAGTATTTGTCCGCGGTGTCCAGCCGCCCGAGTCCCACCCAGACTTCGGCGAGGTTGAGCGTAGTTGCGTTCTCGACGATCGTGTCGCCTCGATTCACCGCGATGGCGCGACCGCGCTCGAGGTGTCCCCGCGCTTCGTCGAAGTTTCTGATTTTGGTGTGGAGAATTCCCAGGTTATTGAGGACCCACGACATGGGCTCCGAATCGCCCGCCATTTCGAATGCGCCGAGGCTTCTGGAATAGAAGGCGGCGGCCTTGCCGAAATCGCCGCGCATGCTCGCCAGCACACCGCGATTCTGTTCGATCATACCGAGAAGTCTCTGGTCTCGGGCCCTCTCGGCGAATTCAGACGCCTGGGCGTAGAGGCGCTCGGTCTCCTTCTGATCGCCTCGTCGCTGCGAAATCGTCCCCAGACAGTTCAGGGCATGTGCCGTCGCGCCTTCGGACCCAATGAGCGTCGCCTTCTCCAGGCTCTTCGTGTAGCATCGGTACGCGCTTTCGGTCTCGCCCCGGTTTCTCAGCAGCGTTCCCTTCCATCTCAGCACTTCCGGCAGAAACGCATCGAGGCTGTCTTCCCTGAACTCGGCCAAGGCGTCGTCGTAGAGACCCATTGCCTTGGCAGTCTCCTCATGCTGCTCCGCTACCCGCGCCATTTCTACCAGCCGGCGGGCGCGCTCTACATCATCGGATTTCTGCATGCACTGCGACCGGGTTCAGGGAAAGTCATGACAGCTCGATTACGATTTTCCGAATCGGTTTGTTGTCACCCCGAAGCTAGCATGTAATGGGAGAAGTGGTTTAGCTGCCACGTCTCGACCTCGGGCACCAGTTGCGACCCGTTTGGCGCCGAGTAAATCGTAGTGGTCTCGATTTCGAGCGCCTTGAGAACTCCGCTGAGATCCAACAGATCTTTCGAGAAATAGGCGCAAGCCGCTTTCAAGGCAACAGGAGTTTTATAGACCGCCGTATTCTTCAGACTCTGCGTGACGATGACGGGTTTCGCGAACCTGAGACCATGCGGCTTCATGTCGTAAGAGACATATCCGCTCGCGTCCGACGTGATCGTGATCCAGGTTGACGTCGTCAGCGCGCCCTTCGGGAATGTGATCGTGAAATCCGAGGCCCCGAGAGCTAGCGACCCGCCGTTGTAACCAATGGTCGCCGAGACGCTGCGAGTCTGATTGACGTGCGTCGGAGCCCACTTGATTGCCGTGACCGGGATACCGTTCGGGTCGGACTGGAATGAAATGACCTTGATGATCGAGCCCAGCAACCCGGTCACGATGCCGAGAAGATCCCCGATTAGCCCATCCTGGGCCTTCGTCGGAGCCGCTATCGGCTCAAGGGGGGTGTAGTCCGCGCAGGAAATCGCTACGAACGTTGTAAGGACGAGCACGAATGAGCGCACGAATCTGGAGCGAATCATCGAGGAACCCGGTTGGTGGTTTATGTAGCGATCAGCCCGAAGGGAGCGAGTACGCGAGGAGTGTCTGATGATCCAGACGTGCGCCTGCCGAACGTGATTAGAGAAGACGGTCACCCTAAGGCAACGCGTGTGCCCCCGGGAAGTCGTTATAAATCATAGACTTGCAATAATCATCTTCCGAAGCTCATCAATAACGGTGCAACGTTTTTTTACATCGGTATCGTTTCGTTACAGGGGTTGGAGCGTGTGCGAAATGGGCTGACCGAGGGTTCGAAGCTTGGCGCCAAAAAACGAAACCGTGGAGCAAGTTGGGCTTTCATGCGTATTAATGTGATATAGAAGAGACTTCTTTCATTGCCTTGCTCACCGGCGGACTTTCCTGGACTGGCGTGAAACCTGTAGCTCCTACATTGTGTCCCATAGTTACACCCTTTAGCCACATAGTCGCATGTCACTTGGAACTCAGAGAGCACGGCTCACCGTAGCCGTGATCACCGCCTTTGCAGGCGGACTAATCGTCGCATCCGGTCTTAACTGGACCAAGCTCGGATTTGCGCAAACTCGTCCCGCACCGGCAGTCGTCCAGCCAATTGCCGAAGCAAGCAACGCATTTGTCGCGATCGCAAATAACGTCACGCCCGCGGTCGTCTCCATTGAAGTGATCAGTAACCCCAAGACCGGGACTACATCGCAACGCGGACGCGGTCAGCTTCCGCAGGGCGTTCCGCCCGGAATGGAAGATTTCTTCCGTCAGTTCGATATCCCGCAGCAGCAACGTCCGATGCGCGGCCAGGGCTCGGGCTTCATCGTAACCTCGAACGGATACATCCTCACCAACAACCACGTCGTCACGAACTCTGATCGCGAGACAATCGCCGACAAGGTGACGGTGAAACTGCTCGACCACCGCGTCTTCACAGCCAAGGTCGTCGGTCACGATCGGACGACCGATGTGGCGGTAATCAAGATCGATGGCACCAATTTCCCCACTCTCGCGCTGGGCAACGACGCGACATCGCGGATCGGCGAGTGGGTACTCGCCATCGGCAATCCGCTTGGACTCGAGAACACGGTGACGGCCGGAATCGTCAGCGCCAAGGGGCGCAGCCTCGCCGAGCTGATGAACCCGAACGGAACGAATCAGTACGCGATCAGTGACCTGATTCAGACGGACGCCGCAATCAACCCCGGCAACTCGGGTGGTCCGCTGGTCAATGCACGCGGCGAAGTGATCGGAATCAACAGTGCCATCGCGAGCCCGACCGGATACAACGCCGGCTACGGCTTCGCGATTCCAATCACGCTCGCCAAGCGTGTGATGGACCAGCTCATCGCCAACGGACGCGTTCGCGTTCCGGCGCTGGGGATCGGCATTGACGACGTCAGTCCCGAAGACGCCGCGGTCGCGGGCGTGAAGGACATTCGTGGCGTGCTCGTTCGCAACTTCCCGGCGGAGGACACACCAGCGAAGAAGGCAGGACTCCAACCCGGCGACGTCATCATCACCGCGGATGGCCAACCGGTCGACCGCGTCAGCACGCTTCAGAGAATTGTTCGCAACCACAATCCTGGCGAGACGATCGAGATCGAGGCGATGCGTTATGGTCAGCGCAAGACTTTCCGCGTGACGTTGATGGAGGCCAAGACCGATCAAGAGGTTGCAAGCGCATCGGCACCGGCCAACGCCCCGGCGGGCGGGATGCTACACCCAGCACTCGGGATCTCGGTCGCGCCGGTAAGTCCGGAGATTGCGGCGCAGGCGCGACTGACCACGCCTGTTCGTGGCGTGCTGGTATCGGATGTCACCCCGGGCGGACCCGCGGACCAGAAGCTCGCGCGGAACGATGTGATCACGGAGATTTTGTTTCCGGCTCCGCGTCGCGCGGTCAACACCCCGGCTGAATTGCAGCAGGCGCTAAGCCGGCTCAAGAACGGCGACTACGTCAGCCTCAGCGTCTACTCGCTGGATGACAGGTTGCACGCGCCGAGAATCGTGAATCTGCAGATAGGCAATTAGAGCAGCATTTCGCTGCGAGAAAGAGCCCCCGCAGATTGCGGGGGTTTTTTTTTCGTGGTAGAACGATCGAGTTGGAGCTTTCACGCGATCCGGAGGCTCTGCTATCTTTGATCGCGAGCGCGGAAGTGGCGGAATTTGGTAGACGCGCTGGACTTAGGATCCAGTGGAGCAATCCGTGGGGGTTCGAGTCCCCCCTTTCGCATGGCGCAAATTATTCTTCCTGAACGGAGACCAGAATGAAGAGAAAAAACGAGATCCCCGACTTCTCGAAGAAGAGGAAAGGACCCCAGCCCCATTCGGTTCCCGACCCCACGAAGCTCCAGCCGCCGGCGCCGCCTCCCGCTCCGCCGGTGAGAGCGGGAAAGCCGCCCGCCACCTCGATGAAATCGGGCCGCAGAGGATCGTAATCGGGTCGCGTTGCCCGCCGAGTAACTCCAAGCGATCACTCAATAACGCCACGAGAACGTAAAGAGTCGGTACCGACGCAAAATAGATATTGCGGGACGTTTTGAAGGCCCATAGGATTGTGCTTCTTTTCCCGGCACCTGGGTCTTCGGCAACTCGCCGCCGATCCGACGATAAACCCCGCATACCTGGACCAGGACTGCGCTGACACCTCTCGATTGCGTTTCAATCGGAGGAGGCGCGGCAGTCGTGTCCAATCAGAGGCACAATGATCGGAGTTCCGAGAGTTAACCGCACCCGTTCGCTCAGCGTTCTCAAGACGGTCGCGGTGGCGGCCGCCCTATTGGTCATCGCCTGCGCGAAGGACGCGCTCGTCACCGGTCCGATGACGTCACCCCTCGCCCGACGGCTCGATCTTGGCGCCGCAGCCGTGGTCGAGGCTCCTTATGTCGTAATCAGTCAGGTTTACGGCGGTGGCGGTAACTCGGGTGCGACTCTCAAGAACGACTTTATCGAGATTCATAACGGCGGGAAGACGCCGATTGACGTCAGTGGCTGGTCGGTGCAATACGCGAGCGCTGCTGGCTCCTCGTGGCAGGTAACCACTTTTCCATCCGGCCTCCCCTTGGCTCCCGGACAGTTCTTTCTCATCCAGGAATCCAACGGGGCCGGAGGCACCGTGAATCTCCCGACTCCCCAGGCTACCGGCGGGATCGCAATGAGTGCGACCGCCGGCAAGGTAGCGCTGGTAACGAATTCCACAGCCCTGACGTGTGGAGCGGCCGGCAATACATGTTCGGGACTCGCGACGATTGCCGACTTCGTCGGGTATGGCAGCGCGAGCGATTTCGAAGGCTCGGCGCCGGCGGCCGGTCTGTCCAATACAACCGCGGCGCTCAGAGGCTCCACCGGCTGCGCCGATACGGATCATAATAATCTGGACTTCGCTGTCGGGGCTCCGTCGCCCCGCAATATTGCGTCGCCCGCCGTGATCTGCCCCGATCGCGCTCCGAGGGTCCGGACGACTCTCCCCACGTCGGGAGCGGAGCTGGCAGATCCACCTGCCATATCAGTTTCGTTCAGCGAGCCGGTAGACGTCAGTGGCAATTGGTTCCGAATTTCGTGCTCGACGACCGGGCCACACCTGGCTCAGGCAACGGGAGGACCCGTGACCTTCACGTTCACGGGGCTTGGCGATTTCGCGCCGAGCGAGACGTGCAACGTGACGATCTTCTCAGCGCTCGTAACGGATCAGGATACCGACGATCCGCCGGATGCGATGGGCGCTGATTTCACCTGGAACTTCACCGTTCCGGGGCAACCTGTGACGTTGCCAGTGACCCGATTCTCCGAGATCCACTACGACAATTCCGGGGACGACGTCAGCGAGCAAATCGAGATCGAAGGACCAGCGCAAACAGATCTCTCGGAGTGGAGCGTCGTGCTCTACGACGGCAATCGCGGGACGATGTACGACAGCCGACCTCTTACGGGCGTTACGATTCCCGCGACCTGCGGTGACCGTGGCGTCGTGGTCGTCCCTTTTGGGCAGATCCAGAACGGTAGCCCTGATGGGTTCGCGCTCATGCACAACAGTGAAGTCGTCCAGTTTCTTTCTTACGAGGGCAGTTTCACGGCGGTCGATGGTCCGGCTGCCGGTTTCAGCTCCGCAGATATCGGGGTGGCGGAGCCGGGAAGTTCTTCCGCCATCTCGTCCCTGCAGCTGAATGGGGTGAAGGGGAAATGGTTCGGTCCTTCACGGCGCAGCTTCGGCCGTTGCAACAAGGACGGGCCGCCGGAATTCGACATGACCTTCACGGGTCGTCTGCCGATCTCGGATCCGCCGCTACCCGTTGGCTTCGAGGATCAGCTTTTCGCGACGATGCTCGACACCACTGGTGCCGCGATTTCAACGACCTTTGCCTGGAGCTCCGATACGCCGGAGCTGGCGAGCATCGACCAGAACGGTGTCATGCACAGTCTGGCGGCGGGACAAGCAGTTTTCCGGGCGACCGCGGCGAACGGAACGTCCGTGACTTACTCGCTACCAACAACCGTTGCGACGCTGGGCGGAACGGCGGACTATCGCGGCAATGCCGAGCTCGGGATCCCGACTGATGGTGACGCGAGTGACGACTTCATCATTACGCGCGACCAGTACACCATCTCGTACAACCATAGTCGTAACACGCCAAACTGGGTGAGCTACGAGTTCGATGCGACACACTTCCAGCCCGCGGATGCGAGCGCGAACGTCGACAGGTGCGACTGTTTCACCCACGACCCGGCGCTGCCGGGAAGCTTCACCCATTTGACAACTGCTGACTATACTGGCGCGGGAGCTTTCGCGGGGTATCCGATCGACCGCGGTCACATGGCCCGCTCCTTCGACTTCACATCGGGGACGCTGGACAACGCCAGGTCGTACTACCTCTCGAACATCATCCCGCAAGCCGCGGCGGTCAATCAGGGCCCGTGGAAATTGTTGGAGGATTCTCTCGGGAATCTCGCTCGCTTCCACAATAAGGAGGTGTACGTGATCGATGGCGTAGCCGGCAGCAAGGGAAGCGTGAAGGGCGAAGGCAAAATCACAATCCCCGCGAGCGAGTGGAAAGTCGCGTTGATTCTGCCTCTCAATCATGGCCTCGCGGACGTGCACGACTTCAGCGATATCGACGATGTGATTGCCGTCAACATGCCGAACGACAACAATGCGGCGGCCGATTGGAAAACGTACAAGACCACCGTCGACGAGATCGAGCGTATCAGCGGCTACGATTTGCTTTCGTCGCTGCCGGACAAGATCGAGCGCTCGGTTCAGACCAACGCGTTCGCAGCGGCGAAGACGCTTGATGGGGCTACCAGTTTGGTCGCATCCCTGGCGGCGAACGCCGGTCTGAATTCGGGCAACACCGGCTCACTCCAGACCAAGGTCGACGCCGCACAACAACAGCTTGGGATTGGCAACATCACGCCCGCCGTGAATCAGCTGCGAAGCGCGTTGAACGAACTTGATGCATTGATTCGCTCCGGACGAGTAACGGCAGGAGATGCTGTGGGACTCCAAACGATGCTGAATGCGGTGATCAGCTCGATCTCGCCGTAACAAACTGTTCGTCCCCAAAGCGATAAACCCCTGCCTCGCGATCGAGGCAGGGGTTTGTCGCATCAAGGCATGCCGCAAAGATGTTCTGCGCTACTCAGCTTCGATATTGATCCTCGCTTCCGCCAGCTCTGTGAGGAGATGGTCCGTCGCACCTTCCTCGTCCAGGGTCTGCTGAAGCAGCTCCGCCTGCGATTCGTAGCCGAGCTGCCGGGCGTAGGTTCGGACGGTCCCGTAACCGGCCATCTCGTAATGCTCGACGTGTTGCGCCGCGGAAATCAGCCCGGCGTCCAGAACGTCGTCCTCTGGCTCTTCCTGTATCAATTCACTGCCCTCTTCGAGCAGGCCCTCCATCCCGACGCTTTTCCTCCCGCGCGGAGTCACGCCCAATTCCTTGCAGATCAGCTCCAGACGCTTCACGTGCTCTCCGGTCTGATGGAGGTGCGTCTTGAAGGCAACTTTGAGCTCGGGATGCTTGGTCGCCTTGATCATCTTTGGAAGCGCCTTCAGGATTTGCTTCTCGGCGCTGTAAAGATCCTTCAGCTCCTGGACGTAAAGGTCCTTGAGGGTAGCTAGCTCCATTGTCGGTCTCTGCACGAAGGTTGGCTGGTCTGAGCCCGATTTTTCGTTCGTCGGGAATCGCAAATATAGCCGGGCCAGGCGGGTCGACGCCTTTGCAACTCTGTTATATTGCTGACATGAAGATCGAGTTTACGCCTGGCGCGTCTGAGGGGGTCGAGCGGCACATTCAGGTGTCGGTGCCCGCGGAGGACGTGAAGGATGCGGAAGACAAGGCCGCGAGACGTTATGCCTCTACCGTCCGGCTGCCCGGCTTTAGACCCGGAAAGGCCCCCGCGACCGTAGTCCGGAAGAAGTTTGGCGAGGCGATCAGGCAGGAAGCCCTGGAGAACATCGTTCGCGAAGCCTACCAGGAGTTCGTGGATAAGGAGAGCATCAAGGTAGCGGCCCAGCCGCACATCCACGATTTGAAGTTCGAAGAGGGGAAACCGCTCACCTTCGAGCTGCACCTCGAAGTAAGACCAACGATCGAGCTCGCGCGGACGAACGGCTTCCGAATTCAGCGTGACGCCGCGACTGTCACCGATGAGCAGCTCAATGAGCAGCTCGAGCAGATCCGGGACGAGAAGGCGACCTGGACACCGGTGGCGGAGAAGCCGAAGCCCGGCGACATGGTGAACGTGCAGATTGCGACTGGTGCCGCGGATAAGGACGCGGGCGAGGGGAAGAGCTATCCGCTGGTCCTCGGCGCGGGCCAGGCGATCCCGGGAATCGAAGAGTTGGTCATGGAAGCCGCCCCCGGCGAAACCGTCGAGCGGCCGGTCAAGTGGCCCGACGATTTTCCGGACGAAGCACAGCGTGGGCAGACGAAGACGGTCCGCATCACGCTGAACGAAGTGAAGCGGAAGTCGGCGCCGCCACTCGATGACGCGCTCGCGCGCGAGGTCGGTGACTTCGAATCGCTCGACGCCCTGAAGAAGGCGGTGCGTTCCGATATGGAGCGCCATGCCGAGCGCGAGGTCGAAGCAGGCGTGCGGCAGCAGCTGATCGATCAGATCATCTCCGCCAACGCGTTCGACGTGCCGAAAAGCTGGGTTCAGCAGTTCGTCCAGAACTACGCCGAGTCATACAAGATTCCAGAGGACCAGCGCGAACAGTTCGCGGGCGAATTCCGCTCGATGGCCGAGCGGCAGATCAGGCGCGACCTGGTGATCGAGACGATCGCGGAGAAGGAAGGATTGCTCGCGACGGAAAAGGATCTGGACGATCGCATTGCAGAACAAGCTGAAAAGAGAGGGGCGAACCCCGGCCAGATATACGCCCAGCTCGAGAAGAGCGGCCGGTTGAAGGAGATGGAGCGCAGCATCACCGAAGACAAGGTGTTCAAGTGGCTGCTGGACAGAAACGATGTATCGACTAATGCCTAAACGGGAAGACGAAGAGCCAATGCCGACGATCTACACGCCGTACGTCATCGAGCGCTCGAGCCGCGGCGAGCGCACCTACGATGTATTCTCCCGGCTCCTGATGGACCGGATCATTTTCCTTGGGACGCCGATCAACGACGACGTCGCCAATATCGTGATCGCGCAGCTCCTTTTCCTCGAGTCGGACAACCCCGAGCGCGACATCCACATCTACATCAACTCGCCGGGCGGCAGCGTTTCTGCCGGGTTGGCGATCTACGACACTATGCAGTTCCTCAAATCGCCAGTGAACACCAACTGCATGGGACTGGCGGCGAGCATGGGTGCGTTCCTGCTGTCGGCAGGGCGTCCGGGCAAGAGATCCGCCCTTCCCCACGCCCGCATCATGATCCACCAGCCTTCTCAGGGCGGAGGCGGCGGGACGGCTTCCGACATCGAGATTCAGGCGAAGGAGATCCTGCACCTGCGGGCGCAGATGAACAAGCTCATGGCCAAGCACACGGGCCAGCCGGTCGAGCGCATCGAGCGTGATACCGACAGGGACCGGTTCATGTCGGCCGACGAAGCGAAGGAATACGGTTTGATCGACAACGTGATCTCGTACCGCGGAGAGATGGAACAGGCACTCAAACAGGGCGAGGCGCTCAAGCAAGCCTGATTTGGGGGCATCTGTTACTTGTGAAAATCTTCACGAGTCCTGCTCCCACAGCCTTTGCTTGACCGTATTCGCACCCGCTGTTAGGTATCCTTAGTAAGACTCGATGTCCGGATTCGCTGGGCAAGCATCCCTCGTTCCCCGTTGATCTATGTCCCAAGAGAAACATCTTCGCTGCTCGTTCTGTGGAAAGTCGAAGGACTCTGTCCGAAAGTTCATTTCCGGACCGTCTGTTTACATCTGCAACGAGTGCATTGCTCTGTGCAATGAGATTCTCGCGGAGGATGAGGAGCGCGAGGTAGCTGAGGCGATAACTCAGGTCCCCTCGCCTCAGGAGATAAAAGATGTTCTCGACCAATACGTTATCGGGCAGGAGCAGGCAAAGAAGGCACTAGCTGTATCGGTTTACAACCACTATAAGCGCATCAACTCCACGTCGCTCAAAGACGACGATGTAGAGCTCGACAAGTCCAACATTCTGCTGATTGGGCCCACCGGCGTAGGTAAGACGCTGCTGGCACGCACGTTAGCCCGAATTCTCGACGTTCCGTTCACGATCGCGGACGCGACCACACTCACTGAAGCGGGATACGTCGGTGAAGACGTGGAGAACATTCTCGTCAGACTCCTCCAGGCCGGGGACTTCAACGTCGCCGAGTGCGAGCGCGGGATCGTGTACATCGACGAGATCGACAAGATCGCGAGAAAGTCCGAGAACCCCAGCATCACCCGCGACGTGTCGGGCGAAGGCGTGCAGCAGGCGCTGCTCAAGATCATCGAGGGAACCGTCGCCTCGGTTCCGCCGCAGGGTGGCCGCAAGCACCCGCAGCAGGAGTACATCCAGCTCAACACCAAGGACATCCTCTTCATCTGTGGCGGCGCCTTCGACGGGCTCGAGAAGATAATCGAGTCCCGCACGGGCCGGCGGCAGATCGGGTTCAATGGCGCCGCGGTTCGCGACAAGAAGCTCGCCCTGACGAAGATGTTCAGCGAGGTCGAGCCCGATGACCTGCTCCGTTACGGATTGATTCCGGAGCTGGTCGGACGTCTCCCGGTAACCGTCGCGCTCGAAGGGCTCGACGAAGAGGCGCTGGTGCGAATCCTCAAGGAGCCGAAGAACGCCCTCACCAAGCAGTACGCCAAGCTGTTCGGGCTCGAGGACGTGAAGATCACGTTCGACGAGGCGGCCCTGGTGGCGATCGCCGGCAAGGCGCTCAAGCGTGGCACCGGCGCGCGCGGGCTTCGCGCCATCCTCGAAGAGGTTCTCATGGAAGTGATGTTCGACCTTCCGGGCAGAGAGGACGTGGTCGAGGTGAAGGTGACCGAGTCGTGCATCACCAATGGCACGCAGCCGCTGCTCGAGATCTCTCCGGTCAGGCGTAAGAAGGAAGCGTAGGCCTCTAATCAGCCTTGGCGCAAGTCTTTCAGAGGGATAACGAGACCATCCCGACGTCGGACCGGATCCCGGTCCTGCCGCTGCGGGATGTTGTCATTTTCCCCTATGTAGTCATTCCCCTCCTCGTTGGACGTCCGGCCTCGCTCGCCGCGATCGAAGCCGCCCTCGCGGAGGACAAGATCATCCTGCTGGTCGCCCAGCGCGACGGCGAGAAACAGGAGCCCGCGGCGGCTGACCTGCATCGGACGGGCGTCATCGGACGGGTTGTTCAGGTATCGCGCCTTCCGACGGGCACCACGCGCGTCCTCGTTGAAGGGATCGCCCGCGCTCGTGTCACTCGCTACATCCCAGCTGGAAACGTCCTGAGGGCGGCCGCAGCGCCGTTCCCGTTCGATGGGCCCGGTCCAGAGGACGTTGCGGAGACGGAAGCGCTGAGCCGGCGCGTGATGAACTCGTTCGAGGAGTACGTCAGCCTCCACCGTCGCATACCCGCGGAGATCGTATCGATCATCCAGAGCACCGATTCCGCCGAGCGTCAGGCGTTCGGGGTCGCCGCGCACGTCGCGGTTCGGTTCGAGCTGCGGCAATCGCTGCTCGAAGCCGACAATCTGCGGAGCCTGCTGGAGATGCTCGGCGAGCTGCTCTCTGGCGAGATCGAGCTGCTTCGTCTCGAGCGCAAGATCGATGACGATGTCCGCGGGGCGATGTTCCAGAACCAGCGCGAGTTCTACCTGCAGGAGCAGCTGCGGGTAATCCACCGCGAGCTGGGCGAGGAAGACAGCGATGATTTCGCCGAGCTCGAGGCCCAGATTCGCAAGAAAGCGTTGCCGCCAGTCGTAGAGGAACGGACGCTTCGCGAGCTCAGGAAACTGAGGCGGATGCCGCCGATGTCTCCCGAATTCACCGTGGCGCGCAACTTCGTCGACTGGATCGTGTCGATTCCCTGGACCGAGCGGACGGACGAAGTTCTGGACGTTGGACGGGCGAGAGCGATCCTCGATGCGGATCACTACGGACTCGAAGAGGTGAAGGACCGCATCCTCGATTTCATCGCTGTGCTGTCGCTCGTCGGCCGGCTCGATGGACAGATTCTTTGTCTGGTCGGACCTCCGGGAGTCGGCAAGACTTCGCTCGGCCGATCGATCGCGAGGGCGCTGAGTCGCAAGTTCGTCCGGATGGCGCTGGGTGGGGTGCGCGACGAGGCGGAGATCCGCGGGCACCGTCGCACCTACATCGGCTCGATGCCGGGCCGAATCATCCAGGCGATGAGGCGCGCCGAAGTCATCAATCCGGTGATTCTGCTCGACGAGGTCGACAAACTGGGACAGGATTTCCGCGGCGATCCGGCGGCGGCGCTGCTGGAAGTCCTCGACCCCGAGCAGAATACGACCTTCAACGACAACTACCTCGAAGTGGACTACGATCTCTCGCAGGTGTTGTTCATTACGACCGCGAACTCGCTGGCGGGCATTCCAGAGCCGCTGCGCGACCGGATGGAGATTCTGCGGATCGCGGGCTATCTCGATCACGAAAAGCTGGCGATCGCGAGACAATATCTGCTGCCACGCCAGATCGAAGCGAACGGATTAAAAAAGGAAGAGGTCGTTCTCGAGCCGGATGTGCTGATGGCGATCATGCGCGGCTACACTCGCGAGGCCGGGGTGCGCGAGCTCGAGCGCCGGATCGCCCGCGTCACCAGGAAGCTCGCGCGGAAGCGGGCCGAAGTAGCAACAGCCGCCGGCAATATGCAAACCGTCGGGATCCAGGATCTCAAAGAGCTGCTCGGCGCTCCGCCGTTCGATCCGGACGACACATCGCTCGACGACAAGATCGGCGTGGCCTCGGGTCTCGCCTATACGTCGGCCGGCGGCGAGGTTCTGGAGATCGAGGTGAGCGTCGTCAAGGGCCGCGGCAAGGTGCAGCTCACGGGAACGCTCGGCGATGTGATGAAGGAATCGGCGAGCGCCGCTCTTTCATATGCCCGCGCGCGAGCGAGAGCGCTCGGTATCGAGTCGGAATTCTATCGGACCAGGGACATCCACATCCACATGCCCGCCGGCGCGACACCAAAGGACGGTCCGTCGGCTGGAATCGCGATCGCGACGGCGGTGATCAGCGCTCTTACGGGTGTTCCGGTGCGCGGCGATGTCGCAATGACGGGAGAGATCACTTTGCGCGGACGCGTCCTTCCGATCGGCGGCCTCAAGGAGAAGTCGGTGGCTGCTCACCGGAACAAGGTCAGCGACGTGATTATTCCGCACGGCAATGCCCGGGACGTGGAAGAACTCCCCGAGGAGGTGCGCGCGCACGTCCGCTTCCACCCCGTCAAGACGATGGACGAAGTGCTGGCGCTCGCGCTGCGCCCGCAACCGGCGGCGACGACTTCCTCGGGCGAACCGCTCTACGACACAGTAACGCACTAGATGGCGAAGGACCCGAGTGACGACAGGCTGGTCATTCGGAACGTGGAGTTCTTAGGGGGGATGGCCGAGCGCCACGGCTGGCGTCCCGAGTCATCGCTGCCCGAAGTCGCGTTCGCGGGACGGTCGAACGTCGGGAAGTCCTCGCTTCTCAATTCTCTCGTCCGGCGCAAATCGTTCGCGCGAGTGAGTCGCACGCCGGGCCGCACGCGCGAGATCAATTTCTTCCGCATCAACAACACGTTCGTGCTCGTGGATCTTCCGGGCTACGGGTACGCACGGGTCTCCAAAGAGAAGAAGGCCCAGTGGAGGCCACTCATCGAGAGCTACCTGAGGCGAACCACCCAGCTTCGGGGTATAGTCCTATTGCTGGACATCAGGCGCGAGCCGAGCGATGATGATCGGGCGATGCTGGACTTTCTGGCGGAGATGGAGGTCCCTACGATCGTCGCGTTGACAAAGATGGATAAGCTGACCAAGGCGGCGGCGATCAAGCAGGCCGCGGATATCTCGCGCGCGCTCGCACTCGAGAGCGAGCAGGTGATTCCGTTCAGCGCCCAGACGGGCGAGGGGCGAATCGAGCTGCTGGAGGCGATAACGGAACTCGTGGAAGCGGTACCCGAGGCGGAAGCGCAGTGAGCGCGCGCCGGAAGCTCTGCGGAGTCGTCGCGGTGTGTAGCATCACCGCGTGCGCGAGCGGGGCGTCCACCGCGTCCGGGCAAGGGACGCCCCCGCCAATCACGGACGACACGACGGGCCGGGCAAGTGTACCCGTTGGCTTCGGCACGCTTCGCCAGGACGACATCGCGATCAGGCTGGAGCTTCAGGGCCTGATCGTCCGCGCCATACCGCTGGACGAGAACCTCATCCGACTGCTCACGCCCGATTCCTATCGCGCGCTGCGCGAGCTGCAGGAGAGCAACAAGCAGGCGATCGCCGCGGTGACTCGACGCACGGGCGGGCGCGCTCCCGATCTCTGGTACGTGTCGTTTTACGGCGTGCAGCCGGACGTGCACTTCAGCCCGATGGAGCTCGTGATCACCAGCAGCGGGCGCGATTTTCGCGCGCTCGAGGTGTTGCCGCTCAGCTCCGGGTTCGGCGAGCAGCGGTTGAGGCAGCGCGAGACGCAGAGCGCGATTTACCTGTTCGACGAAGCGATAGACCTCGATCAGCCGCTGACTGTGACGTTCCAGGATGTGCGCGACGACAGCTGGGAACAGGTCCTGACGCGCGTGGAGCGCGAACGGGCGCTTGTTCGCGCGAGGGCATCGCGCCCGTCGCAATAGCTGGTTTTTCGGGCGGGCGAAGGTCAACTTTCGAGTCATGGCCATTTATCCACTCCGCAAGCTTCCCGCTCTTCCCTGTTCCGGAATCGAAACTCAGTGGCTGGAGAAGCTCGCCGCGGAGCTGAAATCCGGCACCGACCGGGCGGTTCTCTGCAGACGCACGCTGTGCGAGATCGCCTATCCGCAGTTCGTTTCGAGCTGGGAGACGGCGGTGGAAGACACCAAGCTTCCGCTCGCAACGCGGCTCGCACTCTCGGCGCTCGACCCCCGCAATGTCACTCTCGAGCCCGAGTATTACGCCGAGTGCGATGATGCGCGCTTCCAGAAGGTGAAGCCGCTACTCTGGCTCTGGTATTCCTTCGATCGGACGGTGCCAGGCGGACAGAACGTCGAGCTCGGCGTTCAGCTGAGACGGTTGCTCGCGCCTTACATCTTCAAGAAGTGCGGTGAGAACTTCAAAGCCTTTCAGTTCGTCGAGTTCTCGTTCGGCTACAACATGGAAGTGGGTAACAACGTCGTCGTCCACCGGTACGTCCTGCTCGACGATCGCGGTGGCATATCACTCGGCAACAACGTGTCGATCAGCGACTTCGCCAATATTTACAGTCACACGCACAGCATCGTCGATCAGCGCGATGTCACCGATGCGCAGACGCGGCTGGATGATGGTGTTCGCATCACGTACCACGCGACGGTGCTCGCCGGGGTGCATGTGAATGAGCAGGCGATGGTCGGGGCAATGGCCGTGGCGACCAAGGATGTGAGACCGTACCACGTTTATGTTGGGATTCCGGCTAAGAGCGTGAGAGTGAAGCCCAATGCGCCGGTGGATCAGGGGAATCTCACTACGGTCAAGCCGCGATAAAGCAACGGCAACTGAACCGGTGCCAGACTGGGAACTGCAACTGAACGGGTGCCAGACGTCGGTAGCGTAGTTCCGAGAGGTTAGTTCACGACGCCCGGACTTACCTTAGCGGCATTAAAGGCACGGCAGTGGCTTGCGCTTTGATCTGCGCTAGAAAAGTCGGGGCGTAGTGAACTACCGAACTGGCATCTCTGCCACTGACCTCTGGCACCCGTTCGGTTGCCGTTTACCCGTCAAGTCTGTACTCGGAGGACGTCCTCCACCGGTCCGGCATCGCCACCGCCCAGGAGATGCCTGGCGTCCCGAAGTGCGTGAGCCTCGCGCGGCCAGGTGAACCGCTCGCAAGCATCGTCGAGCGATAGCCACTCGAATTTCTGATGCTCTTCGCTGAGCGTTACGTCGGAATCCTCCGAGACGAACGCGGCAAAGGTGATGCACATCTGGATTGTGTTGGTGGCGTGCAGGTAAAAGCTGCTCACCGTCACGTTGTACAACGATTCCGGCTCGAGTCCGGTCTCCTCGTGAAGCTCGCGGACCGCTGCTTTTTCAGGTTTTTCCCGCGCATCGATCTTTCCGTAGACGGTCTCCCACGAGCCCGGGCGCTTACCATCCGCGGCGCGTTGGAGAGCGAGGACGCGCCAGTCGCCTCCGTTGTGCCGTATCACGAAAAGCTCGATGACGCCGGGAGTGATTTTTGTCATTGTCGGGTCAAGCATCCGCTCATAGACGATGGGCTTTGGTGAATTATATGCCGGGTGATTGACGCCTGGATCGCGACGCGAGGTTTCCGGCTCGATCACTCGGACCAACTCCTGCGCGCTGGTATTTCCCGCGAGCAGCTGCGCGCGGCCACAACCCCAGAGCGAGCGGGTACCCGACGCTCGGGCAGAGGCAACCAGCCGTTCGGGCGATTCACTGGCCGCAATCGCGCGCTCGATCTCGGGAGTCGTGACCAACACCTCCGTTACCGCGACACGGCCAGAGTAACCCGTCATCGAACATTCCTTGCAGCCCATCGACACATAGATCATCGAGTCTTCCGGAATGGCGCCGACGAGGCGGCGCGGCACGCCGGCGTTCGCTACCAGCTTGCACGCGGGGCAGAGTCTTCTGATCAACCGCTGCGCCAACACTCCCTTTAGAGCACCTGCCAGCTTCACCGGATCGACGCCGAGATCAGTCAGACGGACGATCGAGCTACAGGCATCGTTGGTGTGCAGAGTCGCGAACACCAGGTGGCCCGTGAGCGACGCCTGGATGGCGATGGCCGCGGTTTCCCGGTCGCGAATCTCCCCGATCAGAACGACGTCCGGATCCTGACGGAGAACCGACCTCAGCGCCGAAGCGAACGTGAGTCCGGCCTTCTCGTGAATCTGCACCTGAACGATTCCCGGGATTCGATACTCGACCGGATCTTCCACCGTAATGATGTTCACGCCGCGGTGTTGGAGCAGCCGGAGGGCCGCGTACAGCGTTGTCGTTTTGCCGGAGCCGGTTGGGCCCGTGACGAGGATCAAGCCTTCCCGCACCTCGAGCAGCTTCTGCATGCGCGGGCCGTCGACAGGATCGAGTCCAAGAGACTCGACCGAGCGGAGCGCGGCGCGCGAGTCGAGAATCCGGATTACCACCTTTTCGCCGTGAGATGCGGGCAGAGTGGAGACGCGCAAATCCACCCGAGCACCGTTGATCGCGACGCGAGCTCTCCCACCCTGTGGCCGCAAACGGTCGGCGATGTCCATCTGCGACATGATCTTGATTCGCGACACGAGCGGGACACCCACCGCTTTGGGTAGGACCATCACTTCCTTCAGCATTCCATCGATTCGATAGCGGACGGCGATCCCGGTCTCGCCTGCCTCGAGATGAATGTCGCTCGCGCCCGTAGCGATTCCCTCCGCAACAATGTGATCGACGAGCTTGATCACCGGACGCTCGGCTTCCTTTTCGTCTATCTCCCCCTCTGTAGCGTCGACTTTCTCGATGACTGACTGCAGATTGGACTTCTCCGCGCGGTCGAGAAGTTTGCTGACACGCTCGACGGGCGCGTAAACCTCTTCGATGCGCTCGAGAATGCGATTGGGAGGGGCGAGCGACATCCGAACCGTGCGTCGCGTGGCGAAGGCCAGCGTTTTCTCACAATCGATGTCGTAGGGGTTGGAGGTGGCGATGTCCAGAATTGTGTCCGAGATGGCGAGCGGAAGAATCTCGAATCGACGGGCAAGCCACTCAGTGACTTTCTCGCGCGCTTGTGAGCTGACGAGCAGACCGTTCGCGATTCCAACGCGAGCGCGCAGTGACAACGCTTCCAGGATTTCGTCGTCCGTAGTCAGTCCTTCGTCAACCGCCGCTCTCCAATAGCTGGCACCGACCTTCGACTCGATGGAGTCGAGCGAGGTCGAGGCCATCAGCTCCCGAAGGATCGGCAGCAGCCATCTATCGTTCGGCAGTACATTGACACCACTGGTCACGCGACAAGCTACGCCGGCTTGCGTGGCGACTCATGGCCAAATCAACTCTGGCGGAATCACACTTGCACGCGGTGGCGACAATCCCCTCGATGGTTTCTGTTACCTCTTGATGCGACTTTCAATCTCCCGCGCGCGACAGTACTGATGACTCTCTCTCGCTTTGGTATCATCGTGCTCGCATTCGGCGTTGCGGGATTCGCAGGTGCCCAATCGCCGATCGAGTGTCGCGCGCGTCCGGCGGCGAGTCAGGCCGTAGAACGAGGTTGGGTCGCGTATCGAAAGGGTGACATCTCCAGTGCCGAGACGGAGTTCAAGCGCGCGATGGCGCTCTGCCCGAACGACGCGGGAGCGTTGACGGGTGCAGGTTATGCCGCAATGCGACAGGGTCGTCTAACCGACGCACGCACTTTCTTCCGGCGTGCGATCGTGGCAGACTCGAACTCGTACGACGCTGTCGCCGGCGCGGGCATGGCCGCGTACCGAGCTGGAGATCCAGCTGGCGCCCGCCGCAGCTTTGAGCGCGCGCTTCAGATCGCGCCTCGTGATTCGACGGCGCTTTCGTACCTCGCAAAACTTCCCACGCCGATCGTCGATGCAGGCCCGACCACACGTGCGCGGCCGACAACGACGGCGATCTTCTCCAGAACGGGCAAGAGAATCTTCGAGGTCCGCGATGCCGCGGGCCGCTGGTCGCCGCTATGGATCAAGGCCGTGAACCTCGGCGCGGCCCTTCCCGGAAAATATCCGTCTGAATTTCCTCCCAACGACAGCACGTATGAGAGATGGATTGCTCTCATCGCCGAGATGGGGGCGAACGCAATCCGACTTTACACGATCCATCCGCCACATTTCTACGCCGCGGTGAGGAGCTGGAATCTCGCGCATCCCGCGCATCCGATCTGGCTGATTCACGGCGTGTGGGCCGAGCTCCCACCGGGGAAGAAGGAGGAGAAGTACGAGGACCCTCAGTGGTTAGGGCAGTTCCGCGGGGAAATGCGACACGTGGTTGCGCTGCTTCATGGCGATGCAGCGATCCCTGCCTCACCCGGCCACGCAAGCGGCGTGTACCGCGCCGATGTGTCGCAGTGGACCCTTGGTTACATCATCGGGCGGGAGTGGGAGCCGTACTCGGTCGTCGCTTACAACGCTTCGCGGCCAAATCGAACGAGCTTTAGCGGACCGTATATCACTTTGCGCAGCGG
>DATHGO010000290.1:0-9324 GCA_035317585.1 Gemmatimonadaceae bacterium
AGGTCGTCGACCGAAAAGCATATATGATGAATGCCCGGTCCGCGCTTGGAGACGAAGCGCGCGATCGGCGAGGCCGGGTCGTCCGCGGCGAGTAGCTCCACCAGCGGCTCGCCCGCACTGAAGCCGACGATGCTGGCTCCGTCGGAATCGTCCAGCGCGACCTCGGGTAAACCCAGTATGTCCCGGAAAAAGTGAACACTCTCGGCGAGGGCCTCCACGGCGATGCCGATGTGGGATACTCGGGTGCCACGAGGGCTTGATGGGGTCATTAAGTTTAAAGATGAGGGGGGCAGCGTCCCCGCAGCAAACTAACTGACGAAGCCCCGCGGGGTATCCTGCGGTTGGAGATTCCAAAATGTCGAATGCAGTTGAAGTGAATGACTCCGATTTCGAGATGCAGATCGAGCAGCACAAAGGCCTCGCCGTCGTCGATTTCTGGGCGACGTGGTGCGCACCGTGCCGCATGGTCGCTCCCGTGCTGGATCAGCTTGCGATCGAATACGAAGGCAAGGCGAAGGTAGCGAAGGTCGATGTTGACGTGAACATCAAGACCATGACCAAATTCAATGTCCGGTCCATTCCGGCCATTCTCTTTTTCAAGGACGGCAAGCTCGTCGACCAGATGATCGGATTCATGGGCAAGCCCGCGCTGGCGGAGAAGTTCAAGCAGCACGCCGCCGCGTAATCAGCGGAGTCCGTCGCCAGACGACTCATGAGCTCCGCAACAGCGGGGACTCTCTTTCTGGTGAGCACTCCCATCGGCAATCTGGGAGACATGTCACATCGCGCGGTCGAGGTTCTTGCCTCGGCCGCGCTTGTCGTTGCGGAGGACACGCGCCACTCGCGGCGCCTGCTCGAGCACTACGGGATCTCAACTCCGCTCAGCTCGTACCACGAGCACAATGAGGCCAAGGAGACCCCCAGACTCATCGCTCGCCTTCGCGCGGGTGATTCCATCGCCCTGATATCCGATGCGGGCACACCGCTCATTTCGGATCCCGGGTCTCGCCTGGTTGCTGCCGCGCTCGAAGCCGAAGTGCCGGTCGTCCCAATACCGGGAGCTTCATCGGTCATGGCGGCGCTCGTCGCATCCGGATTGCCGCTCGAGCGATTCACGTTCTTTGGATTCCTTCCGCGGAAGGGAAGAGAGCGCGCCGAGATCATGACCGAGATCGTCGAGTCCCGTGGGACGGTCGTGCTGTTCGAAGCGCCGAATCGGGTCGCCGCCACGCTCGATGCGTTGGTCGAGGCCGGTGCGGGCGAACGACAGGCGGTCGTCGCGAGAGAGCTGACCAAGCGATTTGAAGAGTTCAAGCGTGGCAGCGTCGCCGGGCTGGCGAGCGTATACGGTAAAGCGGACCCGAAAGGCGAGGTAGTGCTGGTGATCGCTGGTGCGGAAGAGCGTATCGTCAGTGAGAGCGATTTGATCGAAGCCGCGAAGAAGCTACGCGAGTCGGGAAAGTCGCCACGTGATGTGATGGATTACCTCGTCTCGGCACTCGGCGCATCGCGGAACGCAGCGTATAAAATCGCGCACGAGAGCGACACGTGAGCGTAAATCAAAAAAAGGAATCTCGAGCAACTGAACGTCCTCCAAAGGTGACCAACTGAGATGCCCACCAGGAAAATCCGACCCGGAAAAATCGTCTGCGTTGGCCGCAATTACCGCGAGCACGCAAAGGAGCTCGGAAACGAGGTTCCAACGGAGCCCCTCATCTTTCTCAAGCCCCCTTCGAGCGTGATATGGGATGGCGAGCCGATCGTGCTGCCAGCCGCCTCCTCGAGGGTGGAGCACGAAGGCGAAATCGGAGTGGTGGTAGGGAAGACCCTGACCTGGGTGTCTGAAGGTGATGCGGTGCTTGGAATCCGGGCGATCGTCGCCGTTGACGATGTCACGGCTCGCGACCTGCAGAAAACCGACGGACAATGGACTAGAGCGAAGGGTTTTGATACCTTTTGTCCTCTGGGAGAGGAGTCGTCAAAGCTTCCGGACCTCGACAGTCTCACCGTCGTCACTAGGGTGAACGGCGTCGAGCGACAGCGGGGAAAAAGCAGCGAGATGGTCTTCTCGATCCCGTCGCTCCTCGCCTATATCTCGCGCATAATGACATTGGAGCCAGGGGACCTGGTCGCAACTGGAACGCCGTCGGGTGTGGGACCGCTCGTACCCGGTGACGTGGTTGAGGTCGAGATCCCCGGTGTGAGTCGCGTGAGCAACCCTGTTCAAGAGAGCCGATAAGTGCCCGCCTACACAGACCGACTACTCAGCTTACCCGAATACCCGCTAGCCGGAATCCCCGAGAAGAAGCGCGAGCTCATCGCTCGCGGAATGGATGTCATCGACCTCGGGGCAGGCGACGCCGATCTGTCGCCTCCGCCGGCGGTAATCGAGCGAATCTCCGAAGCAGTGCGTATTCCTGCTATGAGCCGCTACGGATTCGCTCTCGGTCTCGTTGAGTTTCGCGAAGCAGTCGCGAGATTCATGAAGCGCAGATTCGGACAGGATTTCCATCCGCTCAAGGAAATCGTCCCTCTCATTGGGTCGAAGGAAGGACTCTCTCACCTCGCGTTAGCCTTCGCAACGAAAGGTGACTACACCATTTTGCCCGAGCCGGGCTACAACTCGTATGTCGGCGGCACGCTGTTGGCCGATGCGACGCCCTACAAGTACGCGCTGCGGCCGGAAAACGGATTCCTGATCGACCTCGACAAGGTTCCGGCCGAGGTGCTGAAGAAAGCAAAGGTTCTGTACCTCAACTATCCGAATAACCCGACGGCGGCCATCGCTCCGAAGGAATACCTCGAAGAGATGGTTCGGCGCTGCAAGGAACTCGATATCCTGCTGGTGTATGACAATGCCTACTCCGAGCTCGCCTACGACGGATACGTGCCTCCGAGCATCTTCGAGATCGAGGGCGCGCGTGATATCGCGATCGAGTTCCACTCGATGTCCAAGACGTACAACATGACGGGTTGGCGTTGCGGCTGGGCGTGCGGAAAGCAGGAGTACGTCGGCGCTGTGGCGAAGGTGAAGTCGTTCATCGATACCGGGACTTTCATGGGGATTCAGGCAGCCGCGGCAACCGCGCTCGACAAATGCGCCGATTGGATTCCGACGAACGTCGCGGAGTTCAAGCGTCGCCGAGACGCGGCGGTCGAGGCGTGGTCCGAAGCGGGATTTCCCGTCGACAGCCCCAAGGCAACGATGTACATCTGGTGCCCGCTTCCCAAGAACATTCCGAGCGCGGTGTTCGCTGAGCGCCTCCTCCAGGATGAAGGCGTGATCATCCTTCCCGGTTCAGCGTTCGGACCAGGCGGCGAAGGATTTTTCCGCGTGTCCTTTATTACATCCCCCGAGCGGCTGCGTGAAGCCGCCGTCCGTGCGGGGCGTGTGTTGAAGGGTTTGCAGGCCAAGGTCGGAGAAGAGGTTCGGTCGGCCGCGCGGCGTCCTGAAGAGCGGCAGGGGATGGCGCGCGCCTGATGATTTTCCGCCGCGTCACGACCGAGCCCGAAGCGCCGAGGAGGAAGGTATCCACTTCCTTCCTGGTGTCGCTCGGCGTGCACGTCGTCGTCGTGATTGCGTTTATGAGGATGCTGATCCTGAACGCGGACTTCTCACCGAATCCGAAGAGCAATGCAGTCCGCGAACAGCGTGTCGGATTCGTGAGGCTGGCCCAGCCCGGCGAGAAGCCAACGCCTGGAAAGCGGGGAGGGGATGGGCGGCCCGAGAAATCGCGTGAGATTCACGTGACGCCGCCCACATCAATCCCCACAACTATTCCGTCTCCATCAGCCGCGGCGACAAAGCCGACTGAGGAAGGTGGAACTGGTCCGCTCGTGGGTGGCGGTGGGCCGGTGCGTGGGGTACGTCCGTCTTATTCGGACGGACGCCTCTGGGGCACTCCGTCGCCGATCGTCGCGCCTCCCAAGACGGTCGCGCAGACCATCGATAGTCTGATCGCGGACGCGATCGCGCCCTACAACGATTCGATCGCGGCGGCGGCGAAGGGACGCGATCCCACCGATTGGACCATCGAGAAGGGCGGGTACAAGTGGGGAATCGATAAGCGCGCGATCAGACTGGGGCCTGTCTCGATTCCAACTGCCCTGCTGGCGATGCTGCCCCTCAATATCACGGGGAATCCGACAACAATGGAGCGAGATCGCACCTACGCCGCCATGAATCGCGACATCACCTGGCACGCGCAGCAGGCGATCAACGATGCGGATTTCGTGAAGGCCGTTCGCAGCATCCGGGAACGAAAGGAGCGGGAACGGGCAGCCGCGCTGGCCGCGGCCTCGAAGGATGGCCAAGTGGACGCTCCGCACGAATAGGCGTTAACCACTCCAAACTCACGGTCAAGCCCGCCTCGGCGGGTTTTTTTGTGGCAAAAAAGCCGCTATTGCTAAGTTTCTAGCATGTGCTAGATTTGCAGCAGTTAGCGATTTTGCTTCGATGACATAGCCTCTTTCCGGGCCTTTCCATGTCTCACGACGACGAGCTCTCCGGCCTCAGCCGCCGAGAACGGCAGATCATGGACTTCCTCTTTCAGCGCGGGAAAGCATCCGTCGGTGAAGTCATGGATGGAATCCCAAATCCCCCCGGGTACTCGGCGGTGCGTGCGACGCTTCGCACTCTCGAGCAGAAGGGGCGCGTGGTGCACGAGGAAGATGGACGCGCCTACGTGTATCGGCCGACCCTTCGCCGCGAGGCCGCGCGCCGGTCGGCTCTCACGCACGTGCTCAAGACATTCTTCGACAATTCAGCCGAACAGGCCGTGGCCGCGCTCCTCGAGCTGAAGGGACCAAAGTTGAGCGAAGCGGAGCTTGAGCGAGTCGCCCGCCTCGTCTCCGACGCGAAGAAGGAGGGACGCTGAAATGCTTTCCGAATTCGTGACGCATTCGTCGATTCAGAGCGCCTTGCCACTGCTCATCGACACCGCGCTCAAGGGTGCGATTCTAGTCATCATTGCCGCGTGTGCCGCGTACCTGCTGCGCAAGCGGTCGGCGGCGTCGCGACACGCCGTCTGGACCGCGGCCGTCATTGGCCATCTTGCGATCCCCGCGTTCATTCTGATTTTGCCAGCGTGGAGGGTGCCGGTTCTTCCGGCCGCGCCATGGATGCGGAGAGAACCCGGGGCTTCCGTCGCACTGACATCCGTTAACAATCAGAAGCCTCCGGTCGGAACGCCAAACCTGGCTGCTCCATCCACGGGCGCGCAGTCGACCCCGACTGCGCCAGGCAAAGAGGCCGCATCCGGCCAGGTCAGTAATCGGAGCGCGTCCATTCCATCAACGTCGAGCAAGGCTCCCATCGGGGCGGGCATCATTCCGTTCCTGGCAACGATCTGGTTTGCGGGAGCGATGATCGTTCTGCTGCGGCTCGCAATCGGCACCTGGAAAGTCGGTCAACTGGCGCGCGGTGGCGCGCGCGTGGAAGACGGCGTATGGTTGTCGCTCGCCCAGCGTCTCGCTAACCGGCTCGGAGTGATGCGCCCCTTGATCCTCCTTCGCGGGGAAAGGCTCGCGGTTCCTGTGACATGGGGAATCGTTTATCCCGCGGTGCTGTTGCCGCAGGATTCCGACAGCTGGACCGAAGAGCGGCGCCGTTTCGTTCTGGTTCATGAGATGGCGCACGTGAAACGGTTCGACGCGCTCACGCAGCTTATCGCGCAGATAGCGGTCGCGGTTTTCTGGTTCGATCCATTAGTGTGGTTCGCGGCGCATCAAATGAGAGTGGAGCGCGAGCACGCGTGCGACGACTACGTGCTGCGCGATGGTACTGCTCCGTCGCTCTACGCCGGCGAGCTGCTCGAGATGGTTCGCTCTATCGGTACGCCAAGCCACGATCGCGCCGCGCCTGCATTCGCTGCGCTCGCGATGGCGCGCCGCTCGGAGTTCGAGGGCCGCATGCTCTCTATTCTCGACCCCCGGCTCGATCGAAAAACACTCAATAGAAGAGGCACACTCATGACTGCCGTCATAGTAGCATTGCTCACTCTCCCGCTCGCCGCGCTGCGTCCGTACCAGCAGCCGGCTGCGCACGCGGACGAATTCCCGGCCTCCTTCAAGGTTTCGATCAGCGAACCGCCCGGTACCGCTGTTCCGGCGTCTCCCGTCCCGCTTCCCGCTTCCCCCGCCACTGTCTCGAACGGCGCGGCCTCTACGCAATTACCGGCGTCGGGGAGCGCTACTGCCGTCAAGAGCAAAGTGGCATCGCCCACGACGTGGTCCTGCGACAACTACCGCGCATCGCAGCACGGGACTTCGACCCACATCAACTCCAGCGACAACGGTGCGAGCCAGATCCTGCAATACCTGGTGACTACTGCAGACCACTGTGCCGAGGCCACGGTTGTCGGCCCTGCGAAGTTCTCCGCGGACGAGACGCGAATCGCGCAACTCGCTCCGGGCGGGTTCGCGAGATTCCGCGAGCGCACCAGCACGTTCGATCGCGCCGTCTCCGTTACCCCAGTGGGCGACGGTTCTCTCAGTTACGCTGCGATGACGGACGGCCGTAGCGTACCGTTTGACGCGGCCATGCAAGGCTGGCTGTCGCAGCTGCTGCCCGAAGTACTTCGCGAAGCGGCCATCAACGTTCCTGAGCGCGTCGCACGCCTGCGCGCGCAAGGTGGAGTTCCGGCGGTGCTTCAGGAAATCGGCAGGATGCACAGCTCGTCCGCCAAGCGTGCTCACTACGAGGAGTTGATCAAACATGGACCAACCCTCAGCGCGGGCGACGCGGAGCGTATCGCGCAGCAAGTCGGCACGGACCTCACGAGCTCGGGAGATCTCAGCTCGGTGTTGCAGATGCTTCCGCGGAGCGCGGTGCAGAGCCCCGGCGCGCGCAGGGCAATCGCGGACGCCCTGTCAAAGATCAGTTCGAGCGGCGACAAGGCGAACACGCTGCAGGTGCTCGCGCCCAATGCTGATCCCGATCTGCTCATCCTGCTGGCCAACGCAGCGGCGGATCTGCCGTCGAGTGGCGACAAGGCAAATTTCCTGATCGCGACCGCGGCGGAGTACCTGACGCCGTCGAACGAGCCGCTGCGCGACGCCTACTTCAGGACAGTGAAGACAGTGCAGTCGAGCGGCGACATGGCGAACGTGCTGATCTCGGCCATTCCTTACGGCCACGCGAACTCCGATGTCGCGTTCCATGTGATCGACGCATCAAAGGGTATCGTCTCGAGCGGAGATGCTGCAAACGTGCTGATCTCGCTGTCCTCACAGCGAGTTCTCCAGTCAGGGACGCCGCGCGCCACCCTGGCAGCGATTGAGCGCACGTTGACGATGGCATCGAGTGGTGACAGGGCGAACGTGCTCATGTCGTTCGCCTCAAACAATCTGTTGTCGACGCCGGAAGTGAGAGACGCGTTCACCAAGGCAGCACTCGCGCTCCCATCGGAAGGCGACCGTGCGAACGTTCTCGCTTCCGCCGTGAGACGTCAGTAACCCAAGGCACCTGCTGCGCGATCCGCGCGGCAGGCGGGGAATTCTCGAGATAGAAGCCGCCGGGATTCCGGCGCGTTGACCGGAGGGCTCATGTTGGAACTCGGATCTATCAGTGTGTCATATAGTGCTAGAAAAACAGCACTTGTCATCGCCGCCGTCCTGGCGACCGCGCCTGTCCGCGCTCAGACCATTCAGGCGCAAGCCGCTGCCGATCATTCCACCAGCGTTTCGGTCACCAGTGCGACCGCCGCTCGGGCGGAGCGACCACCGGTAATCGACGGACGTGATGACGATCCGATCTGGAAGACGGCAACCGCGATAACGGGCTTCCGCCTTTTCGATCCGAAGGAGGACGGCGAGCCAACCCTACAGACCGAAGCGAAGATCGGGTACGACGCGCAGAATCTCTACATTTTCACTCGCATGTTCGACGCGCATCCGGATAGCATCATCTCCCTCTTGTCGCGCCGCGACGTGAAGACCCAGAGCGAGCAGATCAAGATCATGATCGACTCGTATCACGATCGTCGGACGGGCTACGAGTTCGCGGTCAACCCCGCCGGCGTCAAACGCGACTATTACACGTACGATGATTCTCGCGAAGACATCACCTGGGATGCCGTCTGGGACGTCGCGACTCGAATCGACTCGCTCGGCTGGACCGCCGAATTCAGAATTCCGCTCAGCCAGATCCGCTACCCGAAGGCGGCGGAGCACACGTTCGGTATCATGATCATGCGCGACATCGTGAGAACGAGCGAGCGTGACAGCTGGCCCCTCTACCGAAGATCGAAGAGCGGGATCGCGTCACAGTTCGGAGATCTCACGGGACTGCGCGGTCTTGGATCCCCCCGCCGGCTCGAAGTAGCTCCGTACGTTGTCTCCAAGAACGTCAGCATTCCGCGGCTGGACGGATTTGGGCGCGCGCAGAAGCAGACCGTTGGCGGAGATCTCAAGTACGGCGTCACTTCGAATCTCACTCTCGACGCGACAGTCAATCCGGATTTCGGTCAGGTCGAGGCGGATCCCGCGCAGCTCAATCTCACCGCGTTCGAGACGTTCCTGGCCGAGCAGCGGCCGTTCTTTCTCGAGGGGACGGGGATCTTCAGCTTCAACGGAGACGCCTCGCGGATGTTTTACTCGCGGCGCATCGGCCGCGCTCCGCAGCTTGCGGGACTCGTCAGCGATCCGAACGCGGACATTCCCGCGACGACGCCAATCCTCGGCGCAGCGAAGTTGACCGGGCGGCTGGCGAGCGGAACTTCGCTCGGCACTCTCTTCGCTGTCACGGGGCGCCAGGCAGTCGGCGCCACGATGATCGAGCCCCAAACCGAGTACGCCGTCGTTCGCGTGTCACAGGACTTCAGGAACGGCGAGTCTGGTATTGGAACAATGCTGACGGTAGTGAATCGTCAGCTCGACGATGCGTCCGCGCTGCGACTCCGGCGGCAGGCCGTTACCGGCGGGATCGACATGAGACACCGCTTTGCCAATGGCCGTTACAGTCTCGCCGCATCGCTGGCGGGGAGTGTCGTGCGCGGGACAGCGGGCGCCATCGACCGGACGCAACGAAATGCGGTCCACTACTACAACCGCCCCGACGCCGGGTTGCCCTATGATTCTTCCCGTACATCCATCTCCGGAACCAACCTGCTGCTCAAG
Organism: Gemmatimonadaceae bacterium; assembly: GCA_035317585.1. Taxonomy (GTDB): domain Bacteria; phylum Gemmatimonadota; class Gemmatimonadetes; order Gemmatimonadales; family Gemmatimonadaceae; genus UBA4720. The sequence continues at coordinate 9,118 of DATHGO010000290.1, forward strand.
GCCGACAAAGTCGCAGGGACGTTCACTTACGGTGCCTCGTATGAGAGACTCTCGCCGGGATTCGAGACGAACGACCTCGGGTTTCTGGCGCAGGCCGACCAGCAGACAGCGCAAGCCTACGCCAGCATCCAGAGCAGCCAGCCGCGCGCGTTCTGGCGAAACGCATCCGCACAGGTCTACCAGGTCAATCAGTTCACCGCGAACGGA
>DATHGO010000291.1:0-8202 GCA_035317585.1 Gemmatimonadaceae bacterium
CCGCGCTTGGCGTCGGTGGCGGCCTTGTAGTGCTTGATCTGTTTCCATTTGGAATGGCCGGCCATAATCAGCTTGGTTGAGATTGTATCGTTGCGGCGCCCGCTTGTCCCGCGGACGAAAGCTCTCGTAGCAAACCATTCAACTCCACGGTCGATGCCTCATCTAACTGCGCGGATGCGGCTTTCACAAGGTCAGTAAAAGCGACCGCACACCGCGCCCTGTCCAATCCATTCAGCGCGCCGAAAATGCCGGTTGCTGTTGATCGTATGCTGCTGGGAACGCTGAGTGAGGAGAGCCATAGTTTCGTGTTTTCGGTCCGCTCCAGGACCAGTTCCCGCGTCAACTCATAAGGAGGGAGAATGCCGGCGCACAGCCGCCCCAGCTGGAGGCAGGCCACCAGCGTTTCCCGATCCCCGCCCAGCGGTGCCCGCGCGGACAGGGTGGTCAACGCGCGGAATCGAAAAACCGGCGCTGCGAGAGTGAAACGAGGCATTTGGCCGAGCACCCTCCGAATCTAGGCACGGACTCCGCCCCCGGCTACATTCCGAACTATGGCCGTGCCGGTCCTGAACCCCCCAAAATCGATACTGTGGGTGGACGACGAGGGTGAGCTCCTTGAGCCTCACCGCATCTTCCTTCGCTCCAAGGGCTATACCGTAGAGTGGGCGTCCAACGCCGACGACGCGATCGAGCTGCTGAGGCGTCGTCCGTTCGACATCATGCTCCTCGATGAGCAAATGCCCGGCAAGCGCGGACTCGAGGTCTATCGCGACGTGCGCGAGATCTCGCCGACCATGCCCGTCGTGATGGTGACCAAGAGCGAGGAAGATTCGACGCTCAAGGAAGCGATCGGCGTCAACGTCCGCGATTATCTGGTCAAGCCGATAAATCCGCGACAGGTGTTGACCGTCGTGACGAGGATTCTCGAAGGGCCGCGCATCCGCCAGCAGGCGATCGCGCGGAGCTTCGTCGAGCGGTTTCGCGCGATTGAGCTGGAGCGCGACCACAATCTCGACTGGCGGGGGTGGATCGACCGCTACGATGAGCTGATGCGCTGGGATGTGGACCTGGCCGCCGCCGGCGAAATGGGTCTCTACGAATCGCTCCAGGGTCTCTATCCCGACATGCACCGCGAGTTTGCGCTGTACATGAAGACTCACTACCCGGAGTGGCTCAAGAATCTCGAAGGGAACCGGCCTCCGCTCTCGATCGATATTGTCGCCGAGTTTCTGATGCCGATCCTCGAGCGCGACAAGGCGGCGGTGTTCATCGTCGTCGATTGCCTGCGGCTCGACCAGTGGCGGGTGCTGGAGCCGTTGCTCGCTCCCTTCTTCGACGTCGAGACAACGCACTATTACGCGGTGCTTCCGACCGCGACTCCGTATTCCCGCAACTCGCTCTTCAGCGGACTCTTTCCCGGCGAGATCGCGGCACGTCTTCCCGACTGGTGGGGGAACGCCGATCGCGAAGACGAGTCCCTCAACGCCCACGAGCGCGAGCTGCTGGAGTCGCATCTGGAGGAGCTGTGCGGCAAGACTCCAGTCCGCTACCAGAAGATTTCGACCGCCGCCAACTCCGACGAGCTGGAGCGGCATCTCGGCACCGCGATCGGGCCAGAGGGAGTGAGCGCGTTCGTGTTCAACTTCGTCGATTTATTGACTCACGGGCGCAGCGAGTCGCAGATACTGTATGAAGTCGCGCGCGACGAGATCGCGCTGCGGCAGATCACTCGGCAATGGTTCCAGCGGTCGGCGCTGTTCAGCGTCTTGAAGGAAGCATCGCGGCGGAAGATCTCCGTGCTGCTCACCACGGACCACGGCTCGATCCACTGCAACACTCCCGCGACCGTGTACGCCAAGCGCGATGCGAGCGCCAATCTGCGGTACAAGTTCGGCGAGGACCTGCGGGCCGAGCGTCCGGAGCAGGCGCTGCTCTTTCCGAATGAGGACATGCTGCGCCTGCCGCGTCGCGGTCCGGGTGGCAATACCCTGCTCGCCACGAATGATTGTTTCTTCGTCTACCCGACGAAGCTGCGCGAGTATCAAAGCCGGTATCGCGGATCGTTCCTTCACGGGGGCGTGACGCCGGAGGAAGTAATTCTGCCGCTGGCGCTGCTCACTCCGCGCCGGTAGCTCGATTGAGGGCTCTGCGCTTCGACGTCGCCAACGCGAGCAGGGCCTCAACGGTGACCAGGATCCAGTGAAGACGCCAATCTACAAGAGGCTTCTCCCGTACCTGCGCCCGCATGCCTGGCGCATGGCGATCACGATCGCGTGCAACCTGCTCGCGGCGCTGCTCGACGGCTTCGCGATCGCGCTGTTGATCCCGTTCCTCAACATTCTGTTCCACCAGCCCTCGACGTCGCTCAAGTCGGGTTGGGTGTCGAAGCTTCTCAACGCGACGGTCGGGAGCCAGATCATTCCCGGCGACGAGATGCGCTCGCTGCGCAACGTCATCCTGCTCGTCATGGCGTCGGTACTGCTCAAGAATCTGCTGGTGTGGATAGCGGGACAATTCGGCGCGACGCTTCAGGAGTACGTGACGCGCGACCTGCGCAACGCCGTCTATCGCCACCTCGCGCACCTGCCCCTCGGCTATTTCACGCAGATGAAGGCCGGGCAGATTCTGTCGCGCGTTATCAACGACACGTTCGAGGCGCGGCTCATTCTCACGCAGATCGTGACGCAGGGTCTCCAGAGCGCATCGCTCGTCATCGTCTACATCGCGATCCTGTTCAGCATCTCCTGGAAGCTGACGCTGATCGCGCTGATTATTCTGCCGTTGCTCGGCGTATCGCTCCAGCCGATGCTGAAGAGGCTGAGGAAGGGGAATCTTCGTCGCGGAAACGTCCACGGAGAAATGACGAGCGTGCTGCAGGAGACGATCAGCGGCATTCGTCTGGTGAAGGCGTCGGGCACCGAGCGCTACGAGGAGTCGCGATTCGCCGACGGGAGCAACAAGTACGCGCGCAGCAGTCTCAAGATGACGCGTCTCGCTCTGGTGGCGCCGCCCGTTACCGAGATCATCGGAACCTTGATTGCGGTGCTCGTGCTCTGGATCGGAGCATGGCAGGTGTTGCAGAGTGGAACGATGACTGGTGCGACTCTGCTCGCCTTCCTGACGCTGGTTCTTCGCCTCCTTCAGCCACTGAAGCAGCTCTCGCAGATGCGCACCACCGCTCAATCGTCGCTCGCGTCCGCCGAAAGACTGTTCGAGATCCTCGACTCACCGGCTGAGTTTCAGCGTGATCCCGGCACCAGAAACAAGGCGGCGTTCGAGCGCGACCTGCGGTTCGAGAACATCACGTTCGCCTACGAAGCCGCTCCCGTTCTCTCCGGAATCGATCTTGTCGCCCGCAAGGGAGAAGTTGTGGCGCTCGTCGGTCCGAGCGGCTCGGGAAAGAGCACGCTCGTCGATCTGATTCCGCGATTCTACGAGCCGGGCAAAGGCAGAATCCTGCTCGACGGCATCGACACGCGCGAGATCAAACTCCCCGCGCTCCGCGCATTGACCGGCATCGTGAGCCAGGAGACTGTCCTCTTCCACGACACCGTGCGCAACAACATTGCCTACGGCGCGCCGAACAAATATTCGCAGGCGCAGATCGAAGCGGCGGCCAGGGCGGCCAACGCACACGAGTTCATCATCGAGCTCCCACACGGCTACGAGACGATGCTCGGAGAGCGCGGGACCAGGCTCTCGGGTGGCCAGAGGCAGAGGTTGGCGATTGCACGGGCCTTGCTCAGTGACCCGCCAATCCTCATTCTCGATGAAGCCACTTCCGCGCTGGATACTGAATCGGAGCGATTGGTTCAGGAAGCGGTCGACCGGCTGTTGCAGGGAAGAACGGTGTTCGTGATCGCGCACAGACTGTCGACGGTCACGCACGCCGATCAGATCATCGTTCTCGATCGTGGCGAGATCGTCGAGCGGGGAACGCACGCCGAGCTGTTGGCGAAGCGAGGCGCGTACTCCCGGCTCTATACATTGCAGTTCGGGGGCGGGAATGGAGAAGCCGGTGACGCGGCGGAATCCACTCCCAACCGGATGGCTCCTTCAGCAGGGTAAGCTAAGAGTGCACGTTCTATTTCTTCATTCTGCCCGCGAATGGTCAGGCACCGCCCGTCTCTTCGCGAGAGCCGGCCGTGGCATCTCCGAACGTGGCGCGAAGGTGACTCTCCTCGTGGCGCCGGACAGCAACGTGCATCTGGCGGTGTCGCCGCGTCGCGACCCGGGTCAGGCGCGACATACGCCCATCCCCGAGCCATTCGAGATCATTCCGTTCTCCACCGAGGGCCTGTTCTTCTCCGCGGCTAGGCGGCTGAAAAGCATTTTCCGCCGTTGGGACGCGGACGCCGTGTTCGTCACCACGGATCGCGAGCACTTGATCGCAGCGACTGCCTGCTGGATGGCCAGCAACGGATCGGTGGTGCGCTGGACTCCCGCCGGGAAGAAGCTCGAGCTGACTCTCTCGGGGCGTTGGGCATCCCGCCTCGCCCGGACGTTGTATCTCTTTGCCAGCGAGACGGATCGTCGTGCCGCGGACATCCCGAAGAACGCAATCGAGTCGACAGTGGCGGAGATCGGAGTCGATGTCTCGACCTACCCGGCGAATGGCGCCAAGACTCCGGCGGCCGAGCAGGTGCCGGCGAGCGATCAGAAGGAGGCGGAGGCGCTCAAGTACATCGTCTGCGTTTACGATCCCACTTCGCGCGGCCGAGCAGCGACGGCGATCCGCACGATGTCGATGCTGTCGCCGCGGCATCCGAATCTGAGACTGATGATCGTGGGGCCTGGTTCTGACGACGAGGATCTGAGGATGCAGGCCGCCGCGCTGCGGGTGCTGCATCTGGTGAGCTTCCTCGGCGAGCGCGACGATGTGATCAGCCTGATGCAGGACGCCCATCTGGGCTGGGTCGTCGCCGACGCGGATACCGCGGCTTACGGAATCCTCGATCTGATGGCGCTCGGCATTCCGACGGTGGCAAGCGAAGACGGCGTCGCACAACGATACATAGCGAACGGAATCAGTGGAGCACTTTATCCGCCGGACGATTCCGCATCAACGGCGGCTACCGTTGCCGGGATGCTGACGAGCGAGGACGCGCGCGAAACGATGGGAAAGGCCGCGCGTACCAGAGTGGCAAGGGAGTTTCCGGAGAGCGAGATGATCGAAGGTTTTGACCGCGCGGCCAATAACGCGCGCACAAAGGGCCGACACCAGGGGTGAGCCCCTCCAACCGCGGTTCCTCCGACGTAACGGCGGTGATCGCGGCTCACGATGAATCCGCGAACATAGAAGCCTGCGTCGCGAGTGTCGAATGGGCTCGCGAGGTGATCGTCGTCGAGAACGATTCTCTGGACGACACCGTCGATCGCGCGCGCGGCGCCGGCGCGACTGTGATCAGCCCGAAGTTCACCACCATTGGAGCGGCGCGTAATAACGCAATCGGTCGGGCCAGGACGGCGTGGATATTTGTCATCGATGCGGACGAGCGCTGTACGCCTGAGCTTGCGGAGGAGATCGGCCAGGTCGTTTCCCGGCCCGGCAACGCGTCAGCCTATCGCGTTCCGCGCCGCAATTTCTTTCTTGGCAAGGAGATGCGCCACGGAGGGTGGGGGAGCGACAGGCCGATCCGTCTGTTCAGGCGCGAGCTGCGGTACAACACCAGCCTCGTGCACGAGCACGTCGATGTGACGAACGGAGAGATTGGAGAAGTCAAGAATAAGCTCCTCCATTACACGTACATTTCTTTGGACCAATATTTTGAGAAGTTCGACAGGTACAGCCGGTGGTGGGCGGAGCAGAACTTTGCCAAGGGACGGCGCGGCACAGCCGGCGCTGTTTTTTTCAAGCCGCCGGCGAGGTTCGTGAGCATGTACTTCCTGAAGGGCGGATTTCGCGATGGCGCTCGCGGGCTCGTCCTCGCCTGCCTGGCGGCCGGGAGCGTAATGGCCAAGTACGCGCGACTCTGGGAACGATCGATCCGTAACGAGCGCTGAGGTCCGCAACAGCCTTGAGAGTCCTCATCATCGGCAGCAATCAGCGGTGGCGGATGGAGAAGTGCACCGAGCGTGCTCTCAAGAGGGACGGTCACAAGACTCTCGTCATCGACGACAAGCGTGCCGCCCGAATCATCGGCCGCAAGCTCACGCAGAGATGGGCCTTGTCGCACGCGCGCCGGTTCAAGCCTGATTTCGTGATCCTCGGCAAGTGCCACGGTCTCGATCTCGATACGGTGGCGACGATCATCGACGGCAAGCCGAACTCGATGTGGTACCACGATCCGCAGTGGTACAAGAGCACGTACCGCCCCGAAGTCGCACACATCGTGGCCGTTGGAAAGCTGACGCAGACCTTTTTCGTTTCGGGCTTCGACGCGGAATGGAGGGCGTTGGGACTTCCGGCAAAATTTCTTCCGTCAGCCGCCGACCGCGAGATCAAACCTGTCCCCGCGAAGAAACGGTTTCACTCGGACGTCAGCTTCATCGGTAATGGATACGATCCTTCGCGCGCGCAATTCCTCCTCAAGGTTGCGAAGAAGTACGACATCAAGGTTTGGGGAAAAGGATGGGAGAAGTGGCAGAAGCCCCTGAACTGGAAGCGCCGGTCCGTGGAGGGATCGGAGTTCGCCGCGGTCTGCTCCAGCTCCAGCATTTCGCTCGGTATCAATCCCGATCGCGCGAAAGGTGGAAGCACCTACACATCGGACCGCACCTGGATGGTGATCCTGGCCGGCGGTTTCTACCTCGGACATGGAACTCCCGGGCTCACCCGGATGCTCCGCGAGGGTGATCACTGCGCCTGGTATCAGGATATCGATTCCTGCCTCACCAAGATCGGCTACTACCTCGAGAATTCGGCCTCGCGCGAGCGCATCAGACGAGAGGGGCAGGTATTCGTGCGCGAGCACCACACGTTCGACCAGCGAATTCACAATCTGCTTTCCGGCGAAGCCTTCGTGAATCCGTTAGCATAAGGTAGTGACCGCGCCTACCGCTCAAAAAAACAATAATCTCGCGAAAGCAGCACCGTCGGCGAAGAAGCCGGACCAGCGCTCGCGCAAACCTACCCTCGCGCACCGGGCCGAGTACTACACGATGCGCGCGACGATTGGCGCACTGCGGGCATTGAGCTGGGACGCAGCCTGCAGTTTCGGCGAAAGACTGGGCGCGCTCGGCTACCGCCCGCTCGGAATTCGGAAGCGCGTGGTCGAACGGCAGATCGCCGCGGCGTTCCCGGATCTCGGACCCGAGGCGGTCGTGGGTCTCGCCCGGGAATCCTACCAGCACCTCGGGCGCACCTTCATCGAGACGGCACTCCTCGACAAGCTGGGAAAGGATGGACTCCAGGAGCTGGTGGAGACCGTCGAGGGCTGGGAGGAAGTCGAGGACGTAATGGCGAAGGGGAAGGGCGCCGTCATGGTCACTGGCCACATCGGAAACTGGGAGCTTGCGGGAGCGTATGTCGCCGCGCGCGGAATTCCACTCGATGCAATCGTGCGCGGGATGGCCAACCCGCTCTTCGACGCTTATATCAATCACACCCGGGAAGAGATCGGGATGACGATCGTCCACGACTCTGAAGCGGTAAAGCGGACGCCGCGCTCGCTTCGTGCCGGTCGGGCAGTCGCGTTCGTCGCCGACCAGGGTGTGATGGGACTGGCGTCGACGTTCGTCCCGTTTTTTGGACGCCCCGCCAAAACGCCCCGCGGCGCGGCGGTATTCGCCTTGCGATTCGAGGTGCCGGTGATCTTCGTGGTGGCGCTCCGGAAGCCGAACGGGCGCTATCGCATCATCGTCGAGCGAATCGAGGCCCGGCGTACGGGCGACATGGATCGCGATGTCGATGCGATCGTCACGACTTTCACCGAGCATCTGGAGAAGTGGGTTCGGGCCGTGCCCGCGCAGTATTTCTGGCAGCATCGCAGATGGAGACGACAGCCGCCGGACACGCCGCCCGAGCTGCGAGATCCGTCGGCGTAACCGAACGGGAGGACGATGCTGGATCGCAAACAGCGGGAGCGGTTCCTGCGCGACAACCGCGCTCGCCTCGGAATCGGGATCGTCATCGTCATGGCTCTCGCCGCGGCTCTGGCACCGCTGATCGCGCGGCAGAGCCCGATCACCATCGACCTCCTCCACATCCTCGAGCGTCCATCGGGGCACCACTGGCTCGGTACCGACATCCAGGGCCGCGAC
>DATHGO010000292.1:0-3205 GCA_035317585.1 Gemmatimonadaceae bacterium
GACGCGCTCGTCGCGGCCGGCGTGAACAAGGTGTACGCCGCCGCCCGCAACATCTCGGCGCTCGACCCGCTCGTGGAACGCCATGGCTCACGCGTCGTGCCGCTGCGGCTCGATGTGACCAACGCGGCGCAGATCGCGACCGCTGCCGCGACCGCGACGGACGTCGACCTCCTGGTCAACAACGCGGGCATCGTCGGCTTCTTCGGTGGCGACTTCACGGATCCGAAGTGGATCGAGGGCGGGCGAGAGGAGATGGAAGTGAACTTCCTCGGTACCTTCGCCGTCACGCAGGCCTTCGCGCCAGTACTCGCGAAGAATGGCGGCGGCGCCATCGCCAACCTCAACTCGGTGGCCTCATTCGTCAGCTTCCCGATTCTCGCGGCATACAGCGCCTCGAAGGCCGCGACGCACTCGCTGACGCAGGTCACGCGCGCGATGCTGCGAGGGCAGAACACGCAGGTGTTTGGCGTGTATCCGGGCCCGATTGACACCAGAATGGGCGAGGCGCTGAACGCCGAGAAGGCGTCGCCGGCCGACGCCGCGCGGGCGATTGTCGCGGGCATCATCGCAGGCAATGAAGAGATCTTCCCCGACAAGACAAGTCAGGGCGTGGGGCCGGCCTTTTTCGCGGATCCGAAGGAACTCGAGCGGCAGGTCGCAGGGGTTCCGGCCGCTGCCTGAGCCTCGCAGGCTGACCATCGGTGAAACCGCGCTTTGATTAACGCCTTTGGAAAAGTCGTCGAGACCACATCAATGAAGGCATTCATCCTCGATCGTTACGGAAGCGCCGACCGCGTGCGGGCTGGCGACATGCCAGACCCGGAGCTGCGGGAGGATGACGTCTTGGTCCGGATTCACGCCGCCGGCGTCAACCTTCTGGATTCCAAAATCAGAAACGGCGAGTTCAAGCGCATTCTGCCGTATCACCTGCCGCTGATTCTGGGCCATGACGTGGCCGGGATCGTGGTCGGAGCCGGATCTCGAGTGCGTCGATTCAAGCGCGGCGACGAAGTCTACGCGCGACCTGCTGACGGCCGAATCGGGGCATTCGCGGAGTTCATGGCGATCAAAGAAGAGGACGTGGCGATCAAGCCCCCAGCACTCAGCATGGAGGAAGCGGCTTCCATCCCTCTGGTCGGCTTGACCGCCTGGCAGGCACTGATCGAACGAGCGAATCTGAAACACGGACAAAAGGTGCTCGTGCACGCAGGCTCGGGCGGTGTGGGCACCTTTGCCATTCAGCTGGCGAAGCACGTCGGCGCGACGGTGGCGACGACCACGAGCACCGCCAACGTAGATCTAGTCAGAAGCCTCGGGGCCGACGTCGTGATCGATTACAAGAAGGAGGACTTCGCAGACGTCCTCCGTGACTACGACGTGGTCTTGAACAGCCTGGACAAGGTGACGCTCGAGAAATCTCTGCGAGTACTCAAGCCCGGTGGACAGCTCATTTCCATCTCGGGTCCACCCGATGCGGCGTTTGCGCGAAGCATCGGTGCGTCATGGATCGTGAAACTGATCGTGCCTGCCTTGAGCTACGGGATTAGAGCGAAAGCAAGGCGGCGTCAGGCTCATTACTCGTTTCTCTTTATGAGAGCGAACGGCGGCCAGCTGACGGAGATCACGTCTCTGATCGACGCCGGAATCATTCGCCCGGTCGTGGATCGGGTCTTCCCCTTCGCGTCGACCAAGGAGGCCATGGCCTATGTCGAAGCAGGACGCGCAAAAGGCAAAGTCGTCGTATCACTCAACTGAAAACGCGGCGAGTCAGGTGAACACTGGAAAGTTCGCCGCGACGGGAGAGCAATATGAGTACCTCGCAGAATCTGACGGTCAATTGGACGAACGTGCCAACTCGAACGATCACCGCAGGTGGAGTGGAGTTCGCCTATCGGGAGCTCGGGACGAACAATCCCGGCACGCCGGTGGTATTCCTCATCCACCTCGCTGCCGTCCTGGACAACTGGGACCCTCGCGTGGTTGATGGGCTCGCGGCGAGCCGTCACGTCGTCACGTTCGACAATCGAGGCGTTGGCGCCTCCAGCGGCGCACCGGCGACCTCGATAGAACAGATGGCGACGGACGCAATCTTGTTTATCAGGGCCCTCGGTTTCACACAGGTTGATCTCTTCGGCTTCTCGATGGGCGGGATGATCGCGCAGGAAATCGTGCTGATGGAGCCGCAACTCGTACGTAAGATGATCATCGCGGGGACGGGCCCCGCCGGCGGCGAAGGCATCAGCAAGGTCGCCCGTGTCACTTATCTCGACATGGTCCGGGGCTTTCTCACCCATCAAGACCCGAAGCAGTTCCTGTTCTTCACCAGGACGCGTGGCGGGATCCGCGCCGGCAAAGAATTTCTGGCGCGATTGAACGAACGTTCTCAGAACCGTGACAAGGAAATCACCCTGACCGCGCTGCAGGCACAGTTGAAGGCACTGCGCCGATGGGGCTCGAAGAAACCGGCGGATCTGTCAACGATTCACCAACCGGTGCTTGTCGCAAACGGTGAGAGTGATCGCATGGTCCCAAGCAAGAACACCCACGATTTGGCGCGGCGTCTTCCGAATAGCGACCTCATCATCTACCCCGATGCCGGACACGGCGGGGTGTTCCAGTTCCACGCGGACTTCGTGCCCAAGGCGCTCGAATTCCTTGCACGATGAGCCGGGTCGGTGCTCACGCTCGGCGAACGGATAAACCATGACCACTACAGACAAAACCGGACTGGAAATCGAAGAACACGGCACTACCCTGATTGTGCGCATCAATGGAGGTAAGCACGCCCTGCTCAGTCCAGATATAGCCACTCAGTTAGGGAAACTTGTTGATAGGGCCGACAAAGATCCGAACATCCATGCCGTCGTTTTCACTGGCGCGCATCCCGACCGGTTCCTGAGTCATGCTGATGTTGCCTGGCTACAAGAGGGCGGCGTCGGATTCCCGCCCATCAATACACGCGTCGCTGGGATTGTGTCGCGCATGGCGAGACTCATTAATAAATTGCCGATTGTCAGATCACTCGCAGGCATGACCAGGCTCAAGACACTCTTGCAACTAGATGACCTGCACGCGACCTTCCTGAAGATGAACGCCAGCGGCACCATCTTCGTTGCGGCGCTCAATGGCTCCGCGCTTGCCATCGGCGCAGAATTCGCCTGGGCATGTGATCTGCGCATCATGGCGGATGGAGACTTTGTCATCG
>DATHGO010000293.1:0-2941 GCA_035317585.1 Gemmatimonadaceae bacterium
CCGTTCAAGATGATTCGGATAATCGTCGTCGCCTCCCGCGAGCTGAGCGCGCACGACCGCGGCGAACACCTCGGAATCGGCGCGTATCATGGTGAGCTCCTCTACGGGAGTGGCCATTCGGGCCGCGTTGGGGTCCTCCTGCACGGGCCGCGGTTTCGGCGCCGGGGCCGACGCGCAGCCAGCGATCGCGACAAGGCAGGAAATCCCCGCAAGACCGGCGAGGATTTGACGTTTAGGGGCTCTCATTCCGCTCCGCCGAATGCACAAAGGATGCCTCGATCAAATTCGCCATATCTCGAAATGGGGGGACGGGATTCCTATCGGTTTCGATGATATTTTTCTGACTTCCGAAATGAGGCGGAGATTTGCCGAAGTCCAAGGTTGCTAAAGCTACGAAAGCCCTTAAACCGAAATCAACGAAGACTTCCGATCCGCTGACCAAGCGGTCGGCTCCCTCCGATCTGGCGCCGGAGAAATTCCGCGCGATTGGACATTCGCTCGTCGATGGTATCGCGGATTTTCTGGAAGACTTGCCGGACGCACGCACGGCATCGCCCCTCCTGCCCGATGCAATGCGGGCCAAGCTCGGCAAACGCGAGTTGCCCGAGAGGGGCGCGGACATCGCGCCCATCCTCGACAAGTTCAGCCGGCTTTTCTTCGAGCAGTCGACCCACAACGGCAGTCCGCGCTTCTTCGGGTACATCACTTCGTCGGCGGCGCCCATCAGCGCCCTGGCAGACCTTCTCGCCGCTTCCGTCAATCCCAACTGCGGCGCGTGGGCCCTCTCGCCGATCGCGACCGAAATCGAGAACGAATCCATCCGCTGGCTCGCGCAGTTCATGGGACTGCCAGGCAAGTGGGATGGTGTGTTGGTGAGCGGCGGCAACATGGCGAACATCGTCGGCTTCTTTGTCGCGCGGAAGGCGAAAGCGACGTGGGACATTCGCGCGAAAGGTGTCGCTGATCCGGAAAGCCAGCCGCTCATTCTTTACGGTTCGGCCGAGATGCACACGTGGATCAACAAGGCGGCCGACATGGGTGGCCTGGGCACCGCGGCGGTTCGCTGGATCGCGACCGACGACGAGCTTCGCATGCGCCCGGGCGAGTTGCGCAGGCAAATCGTAGCGGATCGCGCCGCTGGTCTTCACCCGTTCCTGGTCGTTGGAACGGCCGGCACGGTCGGCACGGGCGTGACCGATCCGCTGCCCGAGATTGCCAAGATCTGCAAGGAATTCGATCTCTGGTTTCACGTGGACGGCGCGTACGGGGCGCCCGCTGTTGCTCTCGACGACGCAAGCGCCGATCTCAAAGGATTGCGATTGGCGGACTCGATCGCGATCGATCCGCACAAATGGCTGTACAATTCGATCGAAGCGGGATGTCTTCTGACCCGCCACCCCGAGGCGTTGCGCGATGCGTTCGCCTTCAAGCCTTCGTACTACCAGTTTGACGACAACGAGGGTCAGGAGGTGAAGAACTACTTCGAGTACGGCCCGCAGAATACGCGCGGCTTCAGGGCGCTCAAGATCTGGCTGGGATTTCAGCAGGCCGGCGCTAGCGGCTACAGGCAGATGATTGCGGACGACATCGAGCTCGCGCACAGGCTGCACGACTTCGTCGGCGAGCACGAGCTGCTCGAACAAGGAACCGTTTCGCTGAGCATCGCCACTTTCAGATTCGTGCCCGCGGATCTACGGCGCCGCTCGCGGGGCGACAAGGCCGTCACGGATTATCTAAATGAGCTGAATGCGCGGATTGCTACCGCCCTCCGTCTCAGTGGTCGCGCGTTTGTTTCAAACGCGCATGTCGATGACCGGTACTTGCTGCGCGCGTGCATCGTGAACTTCCGGACTACTCTGGCCGATGTTAGGGCACTACCAGAGGCAATCGTTGAGCTCGGCCGCGAGCTCGACGAGCGGATCAGACCGAAAGAGCTTCTCGGCGGAAAGCGCTAGAACGTCTCCGCCCGCGGTTATTCGATAACGCCGAGTAGGATCGTATCGGCGAGTTGGAGCCGATGGTTCGCCGGATTGCGCGTGAACAGCCATGCGTGTTGGCTCCACATGCTGCCGCCGGGTCCCGCCGAGGTCTCTTCGACGACTACGGTCCACACTTCTCCTGTCAGACTTACTCGGCGTCCATTGGAATTCAGATTTGCATTGAGCGCCTTTGGCTCTCCTCGGACCGGCAAACTTACGGTGACGTAGCTCTCTTGACGCCTTGGACACGTGGCGTGGATATCTGGCCGAGTTGTACCCGTCGACGGCGGTGAACCAACCGGGGGCGGGGGAAGAGGAACGCGTATGCCGGCGCAGTTGGAATACGTTCGCGGCGCGCTCTCTTCGACGGCGGCGCGTTCCAGAATCCCCTTCCGATTTGCTGTCAACCGGTCGAGCGTCGCCGGATCAGGCGTCTGAAAGAGGCCTGAGGTATCGGTTTTCCGGGACCGTGGCGTGGTAATCCTGAAAACCGCGACGGGGGTCGACGGCCGCGAATCATAGTGCAGACCATCGAGATGATATGGATAGTCCTTCATATTCCCGGCGAGCTGCGCGCGCACCACTGCCTCGAACACCTCGGAGTCAGCGCTGATCAGCGCAACTTGCTGCCCGGTGAGGTTTTCTCTAGGGGGAACTGTTTGACAGCCCGATGCTCCGAACAGAAGCCTGGCCCCCACAAAACACGAAAGGTGCAGCACGTGGGTACTCTTCATCGTCATGGAAGCGATGCACAAATGAGACCTCGCTAGGCCGATGTATTCCACGTGCCTCTTCTGCCACACGGAGCTCGGCGCCAACGAAGCGGTCGAGCACTTTCCTGTCGGGCGCCGGTTGGCATTCGACGCCGCGAAGGGACGGCTGTGGGTAGTCTGCCGGAAGTGCGAACGATGGAACCTGACTCCGGTCGAGGAACGCTGGGAGGCGATCGAGGAGTGCGAGCG
>DATHGO010000294.1:0-4923 GCA_035317585.1 Gemmatimonadaceae bacterium
GCAGTGCCAGCAGTGCCTCGAGCTCGGGCAAGTGGTCGAAATCGCGCGGCCTGCCCGCGGCGCGCTTGGCCTTGATCAGAGAAGGAAGGTCGAGCACGCGGAAGCGAACGCCCAGGGCGGAGATTCTTTCCGAGTGCTGCCGCACGGCGTCGTATGGACCAACGCCGGCGATCCGGTCCATGACGTCAATGTCGCCTTCGCTGGTGGTGAGCGTGAGAATGGGCGCGTTGCGCAATGTGCGGTCGTCCATGATAAAGCTTCGCGTCAGACCTTCCTCGATTCCGCGCGGATAAGCGTGCCATCCAGCAAGGAGTGAAGCGAGAGCGCCGATATTGGCGACAGCCTCAGCGTCGTAGCAGATATCCAGGTCGTTGGTCACGCGTGAGGAACCGTGGGCAGCAGCCGCGACCCCGCCCGCGACCACAAACCTGACTTTCTTTTTGGTCAGTCCTCTCAGCATTGAAGCGAAGCTCATGCTGTTCGCCTCCTCATGTCTCGCACAAACGCAGCGTTCTTTTCCAGCAGTGCCAGTCGCTCGGCAGGGGTTCGCCTGATGGCTGATCGAATCAGACCGAGGTCGACACCGTAATGCCGGGCGGTGGTCAGACCATCACTTTTGAGGCCTAGGCGCGGGGGGCGGCCCCGCCGCCGTGGAGTTTCGTGTACGAGGGCTCGCGAAAGATTGGCGAGAAAAATCGACTCGTAGCGGGCAAGGTCGACGATTAGGGAGGCGGATCCCGAGGGATCACCGCCCGCGATGACCTGGGTCGAGGAGCTGCCTCCGCGCAAAGCGACCGTGGCTACCGCGGCCGCGGCCCTCAACGAAAGCCCGAGCTGCTCGGTCAGCAACCAAACCAGCCCCCACCATTTCGCTTGCTGTCGATCGTAGCGGACGCGCCTGCCGAGGAGGGCGGCCGAATTGACCATCCACTTGAGATCGGCGCCGGCGGCGACCGCGGTCTGGCGTGCTGTCATGCATAAATATATCTACTAACTAGATATATTTCCAGTGTTTGAAAAATGTTCGGTTTATCCTACAGCAAACGTTCGAATTGCCCTACAAACGAGAGAGCGTTTCCGGCGCCCGCGCGTTAGGATTCATTCGCCAGTGATCACGACGGCGCTTCTCACCGTTAACCTCTGACTCGTATACGATGAAGCCTCGCATTCGTGCGATAGCGGTCTGGTTCGTCCTGGGCGCGGGCGCGTGCTCTGACGGGGCCGGCCCGATCCCAGGGCCCCCGTCGGATCTGCACTTGCTTGCACTCGAGACTTATGACGGCTCGGGGCAGGCTGTGCATCCCGATGCCGCGATCACGCCGTTGACGTGGGGCGCGAGTGAGACTGAGCTCTTCGCAACGCCTTACCCGTTCGGGGATGCGAGCAAAGAGAACCCTTCGCTGTACGCGAAGAGGTCAGCGCTCGATTGGCTGGTGCCCCCGGGCGTAATGAACCCGATCGCGCGTCCCGGGGCTGGATACCTCTCCGATCCGGACGATGTGTTCAACCCGGAGACCAATGAGCTGTGGCTTTACTATCGTTCGGTGACGAGCGCCAACGAGATCTTTCTCGTTCGCGGCACCGCGCCGGCGCAGTGGAGCTCACCAACACTGGTCGCAAGGGGTGCCAACCACACTATTGTCTCACCGACGGTGGTTCGCCGAGGGCAAGGTGACTGGCTGATGTGGTCGGTGAACAGCGGCGCGAGTGGATGCGCCAGCAGCTCGACGACGGTCGAAATGCGACGCTCCACCGATGGCGTGAGCTGGTCCGATGCGGTCACGACGGATTTGACCGAGGAAACTGCTTTCGCGTGGCATATCGATGTGCAATGGATTCCCGCCAAGGGCGAGTTCTGGGCCACGTACAACGTCAAGATTTCCGGCTCCTGCACTACTTCGGCTCTCCATTTCGCGAAGAGCGTGGACGGCTTGCACTGGGTAGTCGAGCCAGGCCCGGTTCTGGTACGAGGAGCGATACCGGCATTCGCTGACATTGTCTATCGCGCGTCCCTGCTTTATGACGAGGCGTCGGATACCATCACACTCTGGTATTCCGGAGCGCGGTTCGAGAACACTGGCTACACGTGGAGAATCGCAACGGAGACTCTGGGCGCTTCGGCATTCTTCGAGCGGGTGGCGAAATCTCTGGCGTCAGGGTCCACCCCGGCAGTTACCACCGCGCCGCCCCTGACCAGCGCTGACGCGCCGTAGCTAACGTCGCGTTCCACGAGGCGATGCACGGCTAGCTTTCGATCCAATGTCTGCGCGACTTGGACTCGGGCTTGCCGCGTTGGGGCGGCCGGGATACGTGACGTTGAATCACGCCAGCGATCTGGCTGGACGTTACGACCCGCCGACTATGGAATTACGGGCGCACGGCGTCTTGGATGCAGCGTTCGACGCTGGAATCCGCTACGTCGATGCGGCTCGCTCGTACGGGCGGGCGGAAGATTTCCTGGCGTCATGGCTGCGGAAGCGCGCAATCGAGTCCGGTCGAGTTTCGGTAGCGTCGAAGTGGGGATACACCTACACCGCCGGCTGGTCGACGAGCGCCACACAGCACGAGATCAAGGATCACTCCCTGCCAGCCTTCGAGCGACAGCTGGCCGAAAGCGTTGAACGACTGGGGCGGCATTTATCGCTCTATCAAATCCACTCCGTGACCGCCGAGAGCAAAACGCTGGAGGATGACGCTCTGATTGACGCGATTGCGCGATTGCGAGAGCGAGGCATCAAGGCCGGACTGAGTGTCAGTGGGGCAGGGCAGGACGTCGCCATTCGACGTTCTCTCGAAGTGCGTCGCGATGGCCAACGAGTCTTCGATTCAGTGCAAGCGACCTGGAATCTCCTGGAGCGGGGAGCCGAGCAAGCGCTCGAGGACGCGCACGCGGCGGGGATGAAGGTCGTCGTGAAGGAGTCTCTGGCCAATGGGCGCCTGACTCACCGAAATCGAGAAGACGACCAGGTGCTTGCTCCGCTTGTCGCGCGAATCGGCGAGCTGGCCGAGGCCCGCGGCACTACCATAGAGATGCTTGCTCTAGCCGCCGCGTTAGCTCGCCCATGGGTGGACGTTGTATTGACCGGGGCGGCAACCGTGGAGCAGATTCGATCGAACGTCGCCGCGCTCGAGCTTGGCTACGATGCTGAGCTAGACGAGCAGCTTCGTTCTGTTTCTGTCAGCTCGACAGAGTACTGGCGTGCTCGCACTTCTTTCAAGTGGAACTGACAGTTCTACTTGGACCTTCACCTCTCACCACGAAACGAGCTTCCTTGTGCCCGGTCGGATCGACGAGCTCACCCACACCACCTCGCTCGGCACGTGGTGTCTCACTCGCGCTCAACCGTGCGCGGAGCTGGCGGGCATCGTGCACGAGTACTGGGAAGTACAGGGACGACTGAGTCCTTTCCGCGAGGCGGTGCTCCCCAATGGCTACGTCGAGGTGATGGTCAACCTCGGGCCGG
Source organism: Gemmatimonadaceae bacterium (assembly GCA_035317585.1). Lineage (GTDB taxonomy): Bacteria > Gemmatimonadota > Gemmatimonadetes > Gemmatimonadales > Gemmatimonadaceae > UBA4720. The sequence continues at coordinate 3,465 of DATHGO010000294.1, forward strand.
CGCATCGCGTGTTCGAGGGCTCATCCTCAGGAGTCTGGGAGCGCAGCTGGTTTTCCGGTTTGCAGGAGCGATCGATCTTCATCGAGTCCCTGGACGGCACCCACCTCGTCTCGATACGAATGCACCCGCTTGGCGCGACGCAGATCTTTGGGTTCGCCGCGCCCGGCGCCGCGAACTCAGTTGTCGATCTGGAGACTCTCGTCGGCTCGCGTGCGCTCGATCTGCGGGCGAGGCTCCTGGCCGAGGAGTCTCCCGAGGCCCGCTTCGCGACTCTCGAAAAGTGGTTGCACGATCGAAGCACGCCCGACATCTCGATTCCGCCATTCGTCCGTGAAGCCGCCGCCAGAATCGAGCGCGCGCACGGGGGCTTACGCGTCGCTGAGCTGCACCAGGAGCTGGACGTCAGCAGGAAACATCTCTCCGTCTCCTTCACCCGCTTCGTCGGCGTGTCGGCCAAGGCTTATGCACGCCTCCATCGCTTTGTCGGGACGCTCGAGCAGCTGCGGAATAGCACAGACGTCGAGTGGTCGAGAATCGCCGCTGACGCCGGATACTCCGATCAATCCCATCTCGTGCGCGATTTCCGCCGCGTCGGCGCCACGAGCCCGACCGATTACTTGCGTCGATTCGCGCCCGATCGCGACGCCCTGCTCGAAGCAGCCGGGTAATTGGTAACAAATCGTCAAGACGCGCGCGTCACGCTCTTCGATCTTCCGTGACCAACTTTGATGAGGATCTATGAGCAGAATGCTTATGCGCAGCGCGATCGTTGTCGTGGCTGCTTATGTGAATATCGCTGTGGCGGGCTCTTCGGCCGCCCAGGCTCCAGCCACCTTCGACAAGCTGCAGCCGCTTTCCTCCCTCGCGGGAAGCTGCTGGAAGGGAACGTTCGCCGGACGCGCGGTGACCGACGAGCATTGCTTCGAGTTGATCATGGGCGGTCGATTCCTGCGTGACCACCACATCGTGCGCGGCGACTCCGTCCCCTACGAGGGCGAAACGACGTACGCGTGGGACGCCGCCCAGAAGCGCATTACTTACTGGTACATCGCGCTACCTGGCTTTTACAGCCATGGCAACGTCGAAGCGGCCGACCACGCGGTGGTTTTTCACGACAATCTGGTCACCTCGACCCAGCGGCAGCTGCTAACAACGTGGAGCGGATTGGGGCCCGACGCTTACACTGTCCGCGTCGAAGAAATCTCCAATGGGAAATCGAAGGAGCTTTGGTCGATGGTCATGCACCGGTCTTCAAATGTGGAGCGGTCGCCCAGGTGAGCCGCTTCGAGTAATCCCGCCTACCTGGCAGGTAGTCTTCAGTTAGCCGTTTTATTGTAGCTGCACGGGGGCCCCGCGCCGTAGATTAGTCTGCCCGCGCCGAGGAACCCGTGAACGATCTCTTCGAAGAGCTCCAACGCACGTTCGGGAGCAACTACACGATGAAGAGGGAGCTGCGCGG
>DATHGO010000295.1:0-5899 GCA_035317585.1 Gemmatimonadaceae bacterium
CATGTCTCCGCGATGCAGCTCCCTTACGAGTTCCTGTTGACGGTCTCGCAGCAGGCTGGCCTCGTCGGCGGTCATCGCCTGCAGACCGGACCTGATCACGGTCATGACGCTGTCGCTGTGAGTGGTTTTCACCATGCTCACCGCCAGGTCATGCTTGCCCGCGCGCTCCAGCTTGATCGTCGAATCGAGCTCGGCCAGCTTGCCGTGCGACAGGGACTCGATTGCCAGCAGACGCCGCTGCTGCGCGGAATTGACAGACACCAGACTACGCAGGTTCAGGAGGCGGGCGCGGATGTCGTTCGTTGCCGCAATGTAGGGGGCGAGGAAGCGAGGCTGTCCGGTGAGCAGGTATCCCCTCTGCCCCGACTCCGCCTCGCTCATCCGCGCTTCGACTGTGGCAAGCTCCCGTTGAATCTCGAGCGTATGACTCACCCATTCGAACGATTCTACCGCGGCGGTTCCGCCCTGCCATTCGAGCAGGAGCAGAGCGGACAGGACGAGCGCCGTCGCCGCCAGTCCGAAGGAAATAAGAATCGGTCTGCTATGGGGAATCTTCATTTTTTCTGCTCTTTGGGGCGGACGTACCGAGAGGGGCTGGTTCTCTTATAGGACGATTCAGCCGGGGGGTGGGTATCCACCAAAACAGACCACAATTGCAACTGAACGGGCTCTGCAACTGAGAACTGACAGGCTGCCCGCCGCCAGCCTCAAGCTGCCAGCTAATAGCCTCACTACGTCGGGACGTTACTGGCTCGCGTCAGAGCACAATCAATTGCTTGTGCCATCACACCAATGAGTGGCGTCCCGACGTTTGCAGCTACCAGCGGGCAGCCTGTCATTTCTCAGTTTGCATTTCTCAGTTGCGGTTCGCGCTTCCAGTCGTAATGGCAGTTGCCATCGAAACTGTGGTATCATTCACGCCGTGCCCACGCCGGCTCCCCCACGAAAAGAAGATCTCCCCCTCCACGATGACGTTCGCTGGCTGGCTGGCGCGCTTGGTCGCGTAATCAGACGCCTCGAGGGTGACGAGGCGTTCACGATCGTCGAGCGGCTGCGCGTCGCCACCCGCGCCCGTCGGCACGGCGATCCCGACGCTCCGTCCCTCGACAACCTGCTGAAACAGATCGACGCATTCAGCGTCGCGCACTGCGCCATGGCGGCCCGCGCCTTCACGCTCTTTTTCCTGCTGATCAACACCGCCGAGCAAACGCACCGCGTCCGGCGCCGCAACGCCTATCTGGGGAAGGGCGTCACCAATCCGCAGCCCGCGTCCGCCCGGTGGACGATGCGACAGCTCCGCGATCTCGGCGCTAGCGCAGAGGCAATCGAGCGCGCGATGCTCAGCCTCGATATTCGCCCCGTCCTCACCGCCCACCCGACTGAATCGACGCGTCGCACGCTGCTTGGTCTCCAGGCGCGCGTCGCCGACGATCTTCTCGCGCGCGAGACGGCGCCGCCGGACGAGGTCAGGCTGGTCGAGCAATCGCTGGAGGGCGAAGTCGAGCTGCTCTGGCTGACGAGCGAGGTCCGGCAGGACCGTCCGACCGTCCTCGACGAAGTGAGCTCAGCGCTCTGGTATCTGGAGACCCGTCTTCTCGAGGCGAATGACTACATGCACGCGACGCTCGCGCTCGCGTTCGAGGACGAATTCGCGCGCTCGGCCGATGCGTTCAGGCTCGCGGTCCCGCTGCGGTTTGGGACGTGGGTCGGCGGGGATCGTGATGGAAATCCGTATGTCACTCCGAGCATCACGATCGCCACCGCGCGCCGCGCGAGCCACGTGATACTCGGGCGCTATGGGGATACGCTGGAGGATCTGACTCGGCGGCTATCACTCTCGTCATCGATCGCGCCGCCGCTCGATGCGCTCATCAAGTCGCTGGAGAAGGATCAAAAGCTCCTGCCCCTCATCTGGAAGAAGAACCGGAAGCGCAACGCGGACGAGCCGCTGAGGCTCAAACTGAGTTTCATGTCGGCGCGGATCGATGCCACGCGCCGCCTGGTCGCGTCGCGCGATGCGGGACGCCCAAGAAAAGAACCAGCTGCGTATCCCGGCGTCGGAGCGTTCGAGGAGGATCTGTTGCTGGTGCGCAAATCTCTGCTGCGCGCCGGTGCCGAGCAGGCCTGCCGCACAACACTCGATCCATTGTACGCGGCAGTTCGCGCGCACGGCTTTCACGGCTTCATGATGGATGTGCGTGATCATTCCGACGTTCATGCCGCGGCGGTCCGCGAGATTCTGGCGCCGAAAGGTGGTGATGCGAACGGAGAGGCGATTCGCGCGGCGCTCCTCTCGAGAAAGCCGATCCTCAACAAGAACCGCAAGATCACCGAGGCGACGCGCCAGGCCGTGGACACGCTGGAGGCGATTCGTACGATCCAGGACGAAGCGGGCGAGCCGGCTGCTTGCACATACATCGTTTCGATGACGCGGTCCGCTGAAGACCTGCTAAGGGTGATGTTGCTTGCCCGCGAGGCGGGACTGCTGGACCTCACTGCCAGGAAGCCGGTGTCGCGTCTCGACGTGGTGCCGCTGTTCGAGACCATCGACGATCTCGAGCGTGCGCCGGAGGTCATGCGATCGCTGTTCGACGATCCTGTTTACTCCCGGCAGCTCGAAGCCCGGGGACGAAAGCAGGAGGTCATGATCGGCTATTCCGATTCGGGGAAGGACGCGGGGATGATTGCGTCGTCGTGGGGATTGTATCGCGCCCAGGAGTCTCTGGCCGAAGTGTTCGATGACGCCGGGGTGGAGCTTCGTCTCTTCCACGGCAGGGGCGGGAGCGTCGGCCGCGGCGGCGGCTCACCGGTGTATCGCGCTCTCGCCGCTCTGCCTCCAGGAACGACGAAGGGTCGCATCAAGATTACGGAGCAGGGCGAGATCATCTCGCAACAGTTCGGTCTGTTGCCAGTGGCCGAGCGTACACTGGAGGTGACGGCGGCGGGCGTGTTGCTGCACGAGTTCAGCGACTGGCGAAAAACAGTGGGCGTCAAGGAGGTCGAAGACTTTCGAGAGGTGATGGATCGCGTCTCGACACGCTCGCGGGACGTCTATCACAAGCTCGTCTACGACGACGATGCGCTGTTTCAGCTCTTTCGCATGGCCACGCCGATCGACGAGCTCGCCAACGCTCGGTTTGGCTCGCGCCCCGCGTACCGCCCGGGCGCAAAGACCGGGATCGAAGGCATTCGCGCCATTCCGTGGGGATTCGGCTGGACCCAGATCCGTCTCATGCTCACCGGTTGGCTCGGTGTTGGAACCGCGCTCGGCGAGGAGGTATCTACGCGTGCCGGTTTGCGCCGGCTGCAGCGAATGGCGGAGAGCTGGCCGTTCGTGGATGACATGCTGGGAAAGGCCGAGATGGTTTGCGCGAAGACCGATGTCGAGATTGCGCGCGCCTACGTCCGGCACCTCGGCGGCGATCTCAAGCTGCTCGAGTCGCTGATTCGCGAATATCAGATGGCCACCGAGGCGCTGCTCCTCATTCGGGGGCACCGTCAGCTGCTCGACGACGCCCCGGTCCTGCAGTCGGCGATCGCGCTCAGGAATCCCTATGTCGACCCGCTTTCTCTGCTGCAGATATCGCTGCTGCGAAGAAAGCGCACCGGCGTGGCGAAGAACGAGCGTGAAAGGGAGGCGATAGACGACGCTCTCGCGACTACGCTGAGCGGAATCGCGCAGGGTCTGAGAAATACCGGCTAACGGATACTCATAGACGTTCGCGATGCAATCCGCGTTCACTGAAGTATTGACGCAGCCTTTGCGTATTGGCACGGGGGTCGGCTAGGGCTACGTAGCCGTCGGGGCGGACGAGATACACGGCTGCGTTCTGAAGACCGGCGCGTTGCATTCCTTGTTGCCAGGCGAAAACGTGGAGCGGCAGCCGAAGCTCGGCGCACGCTTCGCTCACACCGCTTTGCACTTCGCCATATACATGGACCTGCCACTTCAGCGACGTAAGCGGCGCAAAGTTGTCTGCACCTGATGCAAGCTGGATCCACGGTAGTCGATCGCCGCCACGGACTCTTCCCGCCGAGCCCACGCTCAACGAGCTGTCACGATAGTTGACCTGGGTCTGCGATACTGTCCTGAACAGCAAGCGACGCACTGCTCCGAGTCGAAACAGAATCGGCACCACCAGCGGAACGATCCGTGTGCGGACTAAACTGGCGACACCACCACGTTTCGTGACGAACGTAAATCCGCGATCGGTGGTCGCGACGAGTCGTCGTGCAAAGCCAATCCGTTCCGGCTCATACGTGTCGAGCAGGCTCTCGGCCGCGCCCTTCAGCACCGCAGCGATCTTCCACGCCAGGTTCACGGCGTCGCCGATCCCGGTGTTCATTCCCTGTCCGCCGACCGGACTGTGAATATGCGCGGCATCGCCGAGCAGGAAGGCGCGTCCGCCCCGGAAGTGGAGCGCGACGCGATGGTGTACGCGATAGGTCGAAAACCAGTTCACCTTCTCGATGTTGAGTTTGAGGTGCTCGACTGCTTTGCCCTTCACGTCGTCGAAACTGAGCTGGCCGTGATCGCGCTCGGGCAGATCGCGAACCGTTCCCACCAGTCGCACGCGTCCCCGTCCCTTGAGCGAGAAGAGAAGCAGGAAATCGGCGTCTTCGAGGTCGACGTGGATGTCGTCGTCGACTGGCTCGCCCGTTCCCACCACATCCGCAACGTAGAAGAGGCCGGTATAGGTTCCGCCCGGAAAGCCGATAGCCAGCTGTCCGCGAACGGTTGACGACGCCCCGTCGCAGCCCGCGAGATATGCTGCCGCGCAAACTTCTTCCGAGCCGTCCGGCCGCCGCAGCGTCGCCGTCACTCCGGTGTCCGACTGTGAAAAGCGCAGCAACTCCGTTTGCCGCTCCACCCGAACGCCCAGCTCGCCCAGTCGCTCGATGAGTAAGCGCTCGTGCGCGTCCTGCGGAAAGACGAGCGCGAAGTCGTACGGCGTCAGTCCTTCTCCCGCACGCCGGAGCGGTACGCGGGCAGCGCGGCGTCCCTTCACCCACAAATTCAGATGCTGAATCTTGACTCCGCCCGCGATGACTCCGTCGTCGATTCCAATCTGGTGATAGAACTCCAGCGTGCGTGCCTGCACGGCGAGCGCCCGGGACGTCGTGCCTGGTTCCGCCGTTTTGTCGACGATTCGCACCTTGACGCCGAGCTTCGTCAGCCAGAGCGCGAGTACGAGGCCGGTCGGTCCGGCGCCGGCGATCAGGACAAGCTTGTCGGTCATTCCAAGCGGCGGCTATTCGATCTTGATGCCTTTGAGCTTCGGATCCAGACGAGGATAACGAAGATCGAGGGCCTCGAGGGTGTCGGCGATCTTGCGCGCGACGAGAAGGTCGCGCGCAACCTCGTCGTCCGCCGGCACGATGTGCCACCGTGCCCAGCTGCTGCTGCAGTTCGCGATCGCGTCGCGGTAGGCTTTCGTGTAGTCACTCCATAACGCGCGGTCGTCGAGATCACCCGCGCGGAACTTCCAGTTCTTTTTTCTGTCGTTCAGCCTGTCGATGAGCCGCTTCTTCTGCTCGTCGCGCGAGACATGCAAAAAGAACTTCAGGATCACAACAGAGTTCTCCGCCAGCATTTTCTCGAAGTCATTGATCTGGTCGAACCGCTTCGACCACACCTTCTTCGGCACGAGATCGTGGACGCGCGTCACGAGCACATCCTCGTAGTGCGAGCGGTTGAATATTCCGATCATTCCATGCTGAGGAACCCGCTGATGGATGCGCCAGAGGAAGTCATGTTGGCGTTCGATTTCGCTCGGGACCTTGAAGCTGGTGACCTCGCAACCCATTGGGTTGACGCTGCGAAAGACCTTCTTCACGGTCCCGTCTTTGCCCGACGCATCGCGGCCCTGGAGGACGACGAGAAGGGCGTACCGTCCGT
>DATHGO010000296.1:0-8934 GCA_035317585.1 Gemmatimonadaceae bacterium
GCGTCGTGCATCTGCCAGAATTTCCCCTGCGCACCGGCGCACATGGCGGACTCAGCGGCCGGCCAGGCGTGGACGTGACTCGCCAAAGGGAAATTCACGTAGGCGAGCCGAACTTTACCGGTGTTCACGTACTGGTCGCGAAACGCCGCGTACGTCTGGTCGTGCCATTGCTTGCAGTACGGGCACTGAAAGTCGCTGACTTCGATCACCCAGACTGGCGCGCTGGCGCTACCTTGAATCCTGGCGAGATCGGCACGCGTAATGTTGGAATCAGGCGGCGCGGGTTTGGTGGTGACCGAAACGGTCTCAGCTCGCGCTACGGTCGTGGTTTCGGCTCCCTGTCGGTTGTTGCCGGCAGGGGCGCAAGCGAGTGAAAGCGCGAGCGCGCCGAGCGCACCGATGTGGTTGACTTGGGCGGGAATCATCTGCTAAATAGACCTCCTGCCAAACCATGAAATCAAGGGAGAGTAGATACTTACTTCTGTTCTGATCGGGTTTCCATCGACGGCGACTGTCTTTGCCGTTTTGCGAACAGCCTGGCTCTTCCTCCTTCCGCAAGGCATCCAGATCCCGCCACCGATCGGGCTGGTGAATGACTTCGCGCACGTGATTTCTCCCGATGCCGCTCAACGAATGGAGCGCATCGCCGAAGATGTGCGCACGAAATCCAGGGGCGAGATCGCGGTCGTCACGCTTCCTGACATCGGTACTCTCGACGTCCAGGTGGCTGCGCTCCAGGTCGGACGTCAGTGGAAGGTCGGCAAGATAGGGAATCCCGGCGATCCCACGCGCAACGCGGGCGCGGTGATCCTTCTCGTTCCCAAGGAGACGAGCAAGGACGGACGCGGACATTGCTTCATCGCGACGGGCCGTGGCGCGGAGGGATTCATCACGGATGCCGATGCGGGCGATATCTGCCGCGAAGCGACGCCGGCTTTCATGCAGAGGGACTACAGCACGGGACTCGAGTTGGTGACGCTGCGAACCGCCGAGCGATTCGCAAAGGAGTTCAACTTCCAGCTGGATACGACGCTCGCCCCCCCACAGCTGGCGGCGCCGCGCAATGAATATCCTACGAGTAACGGCGGTGGAATTCCCCCATGGGTGTTCCTCGTCATCTTCTTCCTCGTACTCAGCGTTCTCAGCAGGGCGAGTCGGCGCGGCGGGAGAGGGTGCGGGCCGGGGTGCCTTCCGATCATTATTCCGACCGGCGGTTTCGGCGGCGGGGGCGGGCGAGGTGGATGGGGTGGAGGTGGTGGCGGCTTCGGCGGTGGTGGTGGTGGCTTCGGTGGTTTTGGCGGCGGTGGCGGTTTTGGCGGCGGTGGTGGCGGCTCGAGCTGGTAAGGAAGGCCGGGATCGTCGAATGACGAAACAGGCAGGGTCGCGCACCCGTTAGTAAGGACTCGGATTATGATGAAACTCGAGGAACTGGTCAGTCAGCTCAAGCTCGCCTATGGCGACGGGCTTCGCTCGGTCGTGCTCTTCGGCTCGGCGGTCGCGGGCGAGCACAACCCGAAGAGCTCCGACTACAACGTGCTCGTGATCGTGGACTCGCTGCCGCTGGCGCGTCTGCGCGCAGTTGCCGCGGTCTCGAAGGCGTGGGCAGAGGATGGAAATCCGCCGCCCATGACGTTCACCGCCAGCGAATGGAAATCGTCCGCTGACATTTTCCCGATGGAGTACGCGGACATTCTGGAGCGGCATCAAGTGCTGTTCGGAGATCCGCCGTTCGATGGGATTCGCGTCGCACCATCCGATCTACGCCTCCAGGTGGAACAGCAGACGATGGGAAAGCTGCTGCAGCTGCGGCAGGCGACGATGGGCGCGGGCGGCGACAGCAAGCTGCAGCTCGAGGTTCTGGAAAAGAGTCTGAGCACGCTGATGGTGATTTTCCGCGGAGTGTCGCGGCTCGTGGGTCAGGCGCCTTCTCAGGACTACGAGGAGCTGACGCGCACGCTGGCGCAGCGCGCCGGATTCTCACCGGAGCCGTTCGTGAAAGTGATTCGCCACGTGCGCGGAACGGAGAAGATTCCGCGCGAGAGCGCCGCCGGGATTCTGGAGGGATATCTGGCGGCGATGGAGCGGTTGGTGGCATATCTCAATGAATTCAGAGGGTAAATTGCTGTGGGCTTTGGCCGCACAGAGTGTCGTCAATCTCCACTCAGAGGATAGATCAAAATGAAGCTACGCAAGGGGCTATGGCTTTCCCCACTGATCCTGGTTTTGGCAGGCTGCGGGTACAACCAGATACAACGGTACGATGAGAATGCGCAGCAGGCGAAGCAGCAGATCTCGGTACAGCTGCAGCGCCGGGCGGACCTGGTGCCGAATCTCGTCAATACCGTGAAGGGTTATGCGCAGCACGAGGAGGCTGTCTTCACGCAGGTCGCTCAGGCGCGGGCAGGGTTGGCCGGCGCGATCCAGACTGGCGACCCGCAGCAGATGGCGACCGCCAACGGCCAGCTAACCGGGGCGCTCGGCAGGCTGCTCGCAATCGCGGAGGCGTATCCACAGCTCAAGGCAGATCAGGGGTTCCTGCGTCTCCAGGACGAGCTGGCGGGAACCGAGAATCGGATCGCGACCTCGCGAAACGACTATAATCAGGCGGTTCAGGCATACAACACCTACATCCGGACCTTCCCGCAGGCGATAACCGCGAAGGTGACGGGTGCCAAGCCGAGGACGTATTTCGAGGCAGCTCCGGGTAGCGAGGCGCCGCCCACGGTCGACTTCGGGACGAGGCCGACCCCATCGACGACGACCCCCGCGGCTCCCAAGAAGCCGTAAACGATTAAGCAGGTCCGTAAACGGTGAACAACAGTCCGTAAACGGTGAAGGAACTGGACAAGAAACGCCGGCTTTTGGCCGGCGTTTCTTGTCTTGAAAAGAACAAAATTGGGCGCACCTGACGCACCAATTAGCATCCTTTGGTCTTGACACCTCCTGTCACGACACCTAAATAGTGGCCACCAGAACACCAAGCAGAGTCCCTTCAACTCTGCCGGGCTCGCTGCGCCTGTTGCCGCGAGCCTCACCCATCCAAGCTGGAGAACAGGAATGAAAAGGATTCGCTCGTCAGTATTTTCACTGTTGTTGCTGGTGCTCGTAAGCGCCAGCGCCTTTGCACAGACGCGTCGCGTCAGCGGACGCATTACTGTCGAAGGGAGCGGTGAACCGATCGTTGCCGCGAGTGTCAACCTCGTTGGAACGTCGGTCGGCACCTACACCGACGATCAGGGCCGCTTCTCCCTGAACGTCCCCGATGGCCCAGCGACGCTTCGCGTCCGGCGCATCGGCTACACACAGAAGACGATTGCAGTCCCCGCGGGCGCGACCGACGCCAACGTGTCGCTCGCTCGCGACGTGCTGCAGCTCGAGACGCAGGTCGTCACCGGTACGGCGACGACAGTATCGAGCGTCAACGCGGCTAACGCGGTCACGGTCATCTCGGGCGAGAAGCTCAATCGCACACCGGCCCAGACGATCGACTATGCCCTTCAGGGCAAGATCCCGGGTGCGGTTGTCACGCAGAACTCCGGCGCGCCGGGCGGAGGTGTTCAGGTTCAGCTTCGTGGCGTCTCCACGATCAACTCGAGCTTCCTCCCGCTTTATGTGATCGATGGCGTCATCGTCGATAACTCGTCGATTGCCAACGGCATCAACGCGATCACCGAGGCCGGGGGCGGAAACTTCCCCTCGACCCAGGACCAGCGCGTCAACCGTACCGCTGACATCAACCCGAACGACATCGAGAGCATTCAGGTGCTCAAAGGACCCTCGGCCAGCTCGATCTATGGATCGAGAGGCACGAACGGCGTAATCATCATTACCACCAAGCAGGGACAAGCAGGAAGGACCCAGCTCGACCTGACCCAACGGTTTGGTACCGCGCGCATCTCGAACAAGATCGGAGAGCGTTGCTTCGGGTCCGGACAGGAATACGCTGATTGGGTTGCCGACACCGCCGTCGCGGCGATTGCTTCTGAGATTGCGGCATACAACGCCGCTACCACGAAATGCCACGACTACGAGCAGGAGCTCTACGGCGAGCACCCGTTCAACTACCAGACGATAGGCTCGCTGCGAGGTGCGACGACTGGAGGCACCAACTACTTCGTGTCGGGACTCGTCCAGCACGACGGTGGTCTTCAGCTCAACGACAACTACAACAAGCAGTCGCTCCGAGTAAACCTTGGCCAGAAGCTGGGCTCACGGCTCAACATTCGGGCGAATACCGAGTTGATCCATTCGCTTGCGGAGCGCGGTGTAAGCGGCAACGACAACACCGGCATCAACCCGTATACGACTTTCTCCCAGACTCCTTCGTTCATCGATCTACGCAAGCAGCCTGACGGGACGTACCCGGTGGGATTGGCGGTCGTCAACAACAACAATCCATTCCAGAATACGGAACTGGTCAAGACTCCTGAAAACGTGTTCCGCCTTCTTGGTAGCGGGCTGGCTTCCTACAACCTCGTCTCGCAGGATCGGCAAACGCTCGATTTCACGGTGAGCGGCGGCATCGATGCCTATAACGATCAGACGAGGGTCATTTCGCCCGCAACGGCCTACATCGAGCAGGTGAACGCACTGCCTGGCACTCTCGTAAATGGCAACGCGAACATATTTACCGGCAACATCGGTGCGAACTTTACGCACCGCCTGATCCGGAACGCTTTCACTGCTACGACATCGGCAGGCATAGGCCAGGTCCGTCGTAACAGCGACATTCTTTCGAACACAGGCCGCGGCGTCTTCCCCGGCGTCACCAACGTGGCGTCAGCGACGCAGATCTTCACCACTGAAACCCAGGACATCACCAAGTCGCAGTCGATCTTCGGTCAGGAGGAGTTCCTGACGATGGGAGAGCGGTTGCTGCTCACGGCCGGTGTCAACGGAGAGCGCACGAGCAACAACGGCGATCCGAAGAAGTACTACGTATACCCGAAGTTCTCGGGTTCCTACCGTGTACCGGTTCCAGTTGCCAAGATCGACGAATTGAAACTGCGGCTCGCGTACGGAAGGGCGGGCAATCAGCCCACCAGCGGCAAATTCACCTTCCTGACGAATCTGATCGAGGAAGGCGTGACCGGTTTCCGCGCGTCGACGATCCTGGGCTTCCCGGGCATCAAGCCGGAGACGGCAAGTGAGATTGAGGGAGGGTTAGACCTCACGCTCTTCGGCGGCCGCGCGGTAATCAATGCCACGCAGTTCCGAAAGCAGATCGACAATCTTATTCTATCGGCGGCCGTCGCTCCGTCCACGGGTTTCTCGAGCCAGGCGATCAACGGCGGTCAAATCGTCAACCACGGCACCGAGCTCGGCCTCGAGATGACCCCCATCCGGACCGACCGCTTGTCGTGGATATCGGGCACCACTTACTCGAGCTCGAAGGGTAAGGTCACACAACTTCCCGTTCCCGGATTTATTCCGGCGTCGGGATCGTTCGGCAGCCGGTTTGGCAACGCCTTCGTTCAGCAGGGTCAGCTCATCAGCGTCATTCAGGCTGTGAACGGCTGCACCGCGCTCAACGCCGCGGGGACCTCGTGTCCGTCCGCGAATCGCGTGCTGACGTTCGTTGGGAATTCGCTACCTGACTACGAGGTGGGATTCACCAACGACTTCACCTTTGGATCATTCCGTCTCGGATCGCTCGTCGATTGGAGAAAGGGCGGTCTCGGTGTGAATCTGACCAACGACTATTTCTACGGAAGCGGTCTGGCGAAGGACACCGCGCTCGCCGCGGCGCAGCTGTCTGCCTTCGCGAAAGGCACGGACGTATGGCTGGAGCACAACGGCTTCGTCAAGATCCGCGAGATAACACTCGGCTATGATCTGCCCGCATCGATGGCGTCGCGTCTCTTCCAGGGCCACGCGCAGAACGCACGTATCGAGCTCAGCGGACGTAACCTCAAGACGTGGACGAGGTACACAGGTCTCGATCCAGAGGTCTCGAACTTCGGCAATCAATCTTTGGGCAGGTTCCAGGACGTCACGCCGTATCCACCGAGCCGGCAGTTCTACTTCACGATAGGCACAACCTTTTAACCGAGCGATCAATCAGATGAAGCGATATACAACTATTGTCCTCGCGGCGACTGCTTTGGTCGCTGCGGGATGCAAGGACAACCCGGTGGCGAATCCGATCGATGCGCCAACGGTAGATGCCTTGAGCGGAGCGCTTACACGCGTAACCCTGCAGCAGCTCGCCACTGGCGTGTTGGCGCAGGACCGCACGTCAGCAGACGCGTTTGCGTACTTGTTCGAGTCGGGAATCTTCGCCCGCGACGTGTATCGAATCGATGCGTCGGAGCCGCGGTACGTGCAGGAGACGCTTGGAGGAAACCCCGATCCGGGCAGCTTTACCGGCGGTGGCGCGTGGGCCGGTTACTACACGGCAATCCGCGCCGGCAACAATCTCATTCTGGCGTTGCCGACCACTTCGACTGCGGCATTCTCTACCGCGGAAATCAATGCAACGCGCGGCTTCTTTCGGACAATGAAGGCTCTCGACTACTGGCGCGTCATCGAAATGCACGACTCGGTGGGAGCCACAATCCAGACCGACGATGCGAACGCGGTCACGGACATCAAGTGCAAGGCGACGGTGCTCACCTACATCGCCGCGCTACTGGATAGCGCCAATGCGGATTTCACGGCGGCTGGCGGTACGACAAAGGTTCCGTTCACGATGCCTTCAGGGTTTACGGCATTCGGACGTGACTACTCGCTGGTCTCCAACCTCGTAAAGTTCAACCGCGGCTTGAAGGGCAAGATCGACTTCTACCGTGGATTGGACCGCACGAATCCGACGCCGGCGCTGTTCGCAACCGCGATCACGGAGCTGACGCAAGCTCTCGGTGGTGCGGCGGCGGGCGCGGTGCCGAAGGCGGATTTTACGAAGGGTCCGTACTACGTCTTCGTGCCGGGCGGATCTGAGAACACTCCGAATATCATCTCGGACTCGAAGGTCGGATTGAACCCGCTGGTGGGCGATAGTGTGCAAGCGGGTGATACACGCGGCTCGAAAATCGTAGCGCGTACCGCGTTAGCCGGTTTTGGACTCTCGACCAGCATCACGTACGTCGGGGCTGTGGCCAGCACCGCGAACCAGGCTGCGCCACTCGGCATTCTGCGGGACGAGGAGCTGGTTCTGCTGAGAGCTCAGGCTTATAACGAAGCGGGTCAGCTGGCGAATGCCATTCTCGACATCAACGACGTCCGGACCAGCTATGGTCTAGCGCCGGTTGCACCGGTCGACAAGACCTCTGCGATCAACGCTATTCTCTATGAGAAGCGGTATTCGCTCCTGTTCGAAGGCCCGCAGCGCCTCAATGATCTTAGGGAGTACAAGCGTTTGAACGCGACGTACCTTCGGAAGGAGACCGCGACAGATCCGTTCAACGCGGCTATTCCGATTGCGCGTGCTGAGCTGAACGCTCGTGGAGTAACGACGAATCCTGCCTGCACTCCGTGATGCTGGCGGAGTCGGTTTAGTGTGGTAGTGGCCGGCTCGGGATTGTTTGTCCCGAGCCGGTTTGCTTTAGAAGGCTTGGATTATGCAACGCGAGTCCTTAAAAGGTAAATCTGAAGTAGGAGGTTTTATGATTGCGCGCTGGGTGGTCCCACTAACGCTAGCCATCGCAGTCGGCTGTTCGCATCCGCAACTTGGTCCTGGCGACGTCTACAACTCACAGGTGATCACGGAAGACGAGATCGTTGCATCGCGAGGGACGAACGCCTTTGAGGTCATCCACAAACTGCGATCGAATTTCCTCACCAATCGGGGCCCGACCAGTCTCAACACAAACCAGTCGAACCCGTATCCAACGGTATACGTTGACGACCAGGAATTCGGACCGATCAGCACTCTCTCGAGCATTCCGGCCGCGCAAATCACGATGATTCGGCTCTATCGTGTTTCGGAGGCGAACGCGAAATATGGAAGCCACAATTTGAGCGGAGTGATCTCGATCACGACGCGGAGGTAGCTTCGCCAATCCGACCGCTCAGCGGTCGGACCTGCCCCGAGCTCGCGGAGGAGGGCTGTCTACCCAGGCAGCCCTTTTTTGTTATGGCGGAGAGGCACTCCAATCAAAACGCGTCGGTACCGACGGAACCCGGCCTCTCGAGCTCCGGGGTTTTTTCCTCTCTTGCCATTTCCGGCGCTCCGTCACATGTTTTCCCCCCCGCTCGCGCGCAAGCGTGCAAGCCCTTTTTCTTACTCTCGACGAGGAGTTTGAATATGGACCGACTGTTGTATTTCCCCGCCTCGGCCAACAATCACCATTTCAATCGAAATTTGGAGGCACGATGCTGTTGCGTCGGGTTCTGAGTTTTCTCGCGCTCGCCTTGCTGGCGTGTCCCGCGCTCGCCGTCGCGCAGGGCACCGGCATCATTCGCGGGCGCATTAGCGATGCCGCAACAGGTGCTCCGCTCGTCGGAGTGCAGGTACGCGTCGATGGAACCACGATCGGCGCGCAGACCGGCACAGACGGCACGTACACAATTACCGGGGCTCCGGCCGGATCACGTTTCCTGAGCGCGCGGCGACTCGGCTACGCGCCCCAGCGCCTCGCGGTAACGGTACCGGAAGCAGGAGACGCCACGCAGGATTTTGCGCTCGGTCGGGTTGCCACCGCTCTCAATGAAGTGGTGGTTACGGCCTTGGGACAGACGGCTCAGCAGAGGTCTTTAGGCACCGCTCAGCAGAGTGTCAAGGGCTCAGACATCGCTGACACGCAACGAGAGAACTTCGTCAACGCGTTGCAGGGGCGTATCGCCGGCGTCGATGTGACGAGTAGTTCGGGCGTTCCGGGCGCTTCATCGTCGATCACCATCAGAGGCATCAGCTCGATCAGCAGCAGCAACCAGCCGTTGATGATTCTCGACGGACTGCCGATGGACAACCGGACCCTCAGCACGGGCGTCCTT
>DATHGO010000297.1:0-4205 GCA_035317585.1 Gemmatimonadaceae bacterium
TGGCGTCTCTAGCAAGCCGGTCGGCTTTCAGCTGGTCGGGAGTCTTCGCCATGCTTGAACCCTCTGCAATCCTCACACTAGCTCATCCCGCTCAACGCGGCTCCTAGCCTTGGCAAGCGCATCCAGCGCCGACGTGACAGATGTCCGTCTTCGAGATGCAGGTGTCGCCGCAAGGTTTTCCCGTCCTACAGATCTTACAGCAACCGCTTCCAGGACCGGAGCTGTCTTTACACGCAGTAATGAGCGGACTTGAAGCAGTGACTAGGACGAGTGGCATCATTCGAAGAATCCGCCACGCGCGATGAACCGCAGGGTGGCGACCGAAAAGGGCGAGCAACGCGTTGCGCACAAAGCCTCCTAGGCCAGCGGAAGACTTCGAGAGTACGTCATTCCCGGCCGCACGGAAATGTCGGTTTCATATCACCCGACTGTCAGTTTCATATCAGTGTGCGAAACAGACTCTGGCGGAAGCCAAATATCTGATTGGATCTCCCGATCCGATCTGACGATTAGCCCCATTTTGTTCATTCGACGGTGTCGCGGCCTGACGCTCTTCTGACACATCCCTACCCCACTGCCGCTTGGGTAAATCGGCTGGCAATGATAGGTACGTATAGGCCATGAAATGAAAGCGACATTTGCGATCCGGCCAACGTACAAAACAAAAAACGCCCCGCCGGCGAACCGGACGGGGCGCTTTGCTTCAGGAGATCTACAACCCAGACAGAATTACGAACTCGTCCCGTCGGTTCTTCGCGCGGCAGTCGTCGTCGCGTGAAACCGTGCACGCGGGCTTCTCTTCGCCGTAGCTCACGATCTGAACTCTCGACGCATCGATTCCGCGTTCGGTCAAATAACGATTGACGATACCAGCGCGACGCTGACTCAGCGCCATGTTGTATTCGTCGGAGCCGCTATCGTCGGCGTTTCCTTCGACGCGGATGCGTACGGAAGGATTACGCTGAAGCGCGTCAACCTTCTGATCGAGCTGACGGATTCCTTCATCCGTGATTTCCGAGCGATCGAACTGAAAGAAAACGGGCGTGGTGATGGCGCTCCGATCTGAAGCCAGTGTCTTCTCGGCTTCAACGCGCTCACTGCCGGCACGATCTGCATCGGCCCGCTTGGCGTTTTCGCGATCGGCCGCATCGATCGCGGCGCGATCCGATGACGTCGCAGGCGTCGGCGCCGCGGCGATCTTGTTCCGCGAGCACGCGCTGCTCAGGGCAGCGAACGAGAGTAAAGAAATCGAAAGTATGGTTTTGCTGCGCATGTCCCCAGTCTCTGTGAAAGATTCACCATCAGGACGATTAGGACCGGGAATTGGCTACGCACAGTCTTAACAATTTTTTTACGCCCGGGTGGGGACTGCTGGGGTTAATGTCATGTCGAGGACAGTTAACGCGCCTATTATCGTCCTAATGCGTTTTACGCCTGGTCTTCTTGTTCTCTGTTCCGCGGCTCTCGCGAACGCGCAGGAGCCGCAGCTGTGCTCCGCGTCCAGATCCGAAGTGACGCTTGGCCCGCTCTCGGGGCACCGAATCGACTCGGTTGCGGTAGTAACCTCGCGCCCGAATCTCGGCAGGCGCGGCCGCGCGATCGCGAAAATGCACGTCCGAACACGCCCCGAAATCATCCGCCGAGAGCTCCTGTTTGCCGCTGGCGACACGGTCGATACCCTTCGCGTCGCGGAGTCGCTCCGACGCCTGCGAAAGCTGCAGTTCCTCGAAGATGTCCACGTCGAGGCACTAAAGTGCCCGACTCCGTTGGGGGAATTGCTCGCCCTGAAAGTTGTCACGCGGGATGCGTGGACCACTCGCCCCGACATCAAGCCAGGCGGCAGCTCACCGCGAATCGGGCTCACCGAGCGGGATCTCCTCGGCACCGGCCGAACGGTCTCGCTGAGTCTCGTGTCCCATAATCGATCGCTGGGTGCGGGAGTCTCGACGCTGGACGCCTTCGGTTTCGGCACCGGTGTCGCAACCCGCGCGCAATATCAGCGTTACTACGAAGGAACCGTTCGCTCGCTCTCCTTCGCGCGCCGGCAGGCTAGCCTCGCGGATCGCTGGCGCGCGCAACTCGATTTCTGGGACCAGCACTACGAGCCGAAGAGTGCGACCAGCGAGCAGATCGAGCGGACGGGCGGTGATCTGATCGCGGGCATTCGACTATCTCCACTCACAGGTAGCCACGTTGTCTACCTGTTGGGCGGAGCAGAGTCGGAGCTCACGTCACTCGCCGCCGCATCCAACGCCCTGGTAATCGGTCCGGTGCGCATCGATCGTCGCTTCACCGGGCCGCAAATCGGCCTCTCACTGGTTTCAGGCAGCTATGACACGCTTACATGGCTGTTGCCGGGCGGTGCAGTCATCGATGTCCCGCGCACGTTCGAGGGCGAATTCGTCATCGGACTCGGCAAAGGTGCCGTGACATCTCGGGACCTAACAGGACCGGCCGAAGCAAGCTCGAGCTTCATGACGCACTACGATGCTTGGGTAGGACGCGAGTGGCTTCCGACGCGAAGCAGTCGCGTCGTGGGCGATCTCTGGGCGTCCGGCTACAGTGGAGCTAGCGATTGGCATTCGGCCAGCATTCGCGCCGCCGTGTCCGCTGCGCACGCGGCCTCCAACGGTCTGTGGGAACTGACATTGGCGGCGGAGCAGCTCACCGACCCTGACCCAGACGTTCGTGCCCTCACGATTTTCGACCGGGCCCTCGCATTCGTGCCGCCCACGGTGCGTCTGGCCGAATCGGCGCTGACGATGTCGGTTGATCGGACGAGACACCTTCGTCCCATTGGGTCTTCGCTGGAGCTGGACGGCTCGCTCTTCGGCGCGCTTTCCAAGCGATGGGATCCCGCGGCATCAACTGCCGGGTCGGAGGACGTTACAGTTGGCGTCGTCGGCATCGGCCTCGGGCTCTCTCCGCGCAAGGCGGGGAGAACGAGCATTCGCCTCGACTATGGAGTTCCGGTAATCGCGGCGACGGGAGTGAGACGCTCGCCACGATTCAGCATCACGCTGACGCCCTGGCTCGAGACCGGAAGGCACCGCGACAGGAACGGATCGTTCTAAGCGCTGCACGTCTCAGGTCAACCGTTGGACGCGACAAGTGACGCACGTGCAATCGTAAAGGCGTCCTCGGAACCATTTCACTTGCACAACTTCCTGTTCGGGCGTAAGGTTTTTTTCGAGGTCCGCGATATCCTCCCAACGACGAGGTTTTATGCGACGCTCCCTGCGCCAGCTGTTGTTCGTTCTCGCGCTCCCGGTTCTCGCGCTTCTCTTCACTCCGAAAACCACCGCCGCTCAGGGCGGCACGATACGCGGACGTATCGCGGATTCAACTGGCGTGCCCATCGCGCAAGCCGTAATCGTCCTCGATCCGGGCGGCCTCCGCGCGACCAGCAGAGACAATGGTGACTACGTGATTTCCCGCGTTCCGAGCGGTAGCTACACGGTGCGTGTGCGACGCCTTGGTTATGTCACACCGTCGGCCGCTGTAACTATCGCAGATGGTCAGACGGTCAGGCAGGATTTCCTGGTCAACCACGCCGCGATATCGCTGACAGATGTCGTGATTGGATCGCGAGCCCGACACACGGCTGCCGAAGAGCTCGCGGTGCCGGTCGATGTATTCACACCTGAGCAGATTCACTCGCAGGGGACGACGGAGACATCCCAGATTCTTTCTCAGCTCTCGCCATCGGTCAACTTCCCCCGACAAAGCGTGTCGGATGCGACTGAGATCGTCCGACCCTTCACGATGCGCGGCCTCAGTCCCGATCACACGCTGGTATTGCTGAATGGCAAGCGCCGGCATCACACCGCGCTCACCCACTACTACGGTGCTGGTCAAGGCGCGGGGTCGAGCGGCGTCGACATGAACGCGATCCCGGCCGGCGCCATCGACCGCATCGAGATTCTGCGTGATGGAGCCGCCGCCCAGTACGGATCGGATGCCATCGCCGGCGTCGTTAACGTCGTCTTGAAGGAGGGCGTATTCGCTCCGTTTATCAGTGGGGATCTCGGGCAATACATGACTTCCAAGGAAAACCCGGCCGCGCTTCCGGACGCCGGTGGATCGCGTCCGGCATATCCCCATGACGGACGGACAGTCGATGTCAACGGCGGCTGGGGTATCCCACTCGGCCGCGGCTCGCTCGGGTTGTTCGCCGAGTACCGCGATCGGCAGCCGACGAACAG
>DATHGO010000298.1:0-7222 GCA_035317585.1 Gemmatimonadaceae bacterium
TGCGACTCTGACATTGGCGCTATCCACCGAAACTGTATCGACGGAGGATGCAGCTACATCCGCGACGAGCTGCGCCTGCATCGTCTCTGGAACGAACCCGCGCCCACTCGCCGTCCCTACGGCGGTGATCGATGTCCGTGGGGCCTTTGCTACGGCCGCGCCAGCGTTGAATTGCCTCGTATTGAATTGGAGGTTGTAGCCGGTGTCCTTGCTGTGAAGATCCATCGTTCCGCGCAGGTCTAAGAAACCACCATCGGGGAACGTGAGCTGCGTGTTGATGGCGAGATCGTTTTCAAATCCCTTCAGCTTCACCGGTCCGCTCGCACTGCCAATCAATCCAACGGTCGGCATGTAGCGCCCTAGTGTCGCGAGCGCCAGCGGGTGCATGGTGGCATCGACGTCGTACCAGGGTATCCCACGCGCGCGCATCGCCGCGCGACCAGTCGCGTGCGTCACCGCTCCATTTTCGACCTCAGTGACGTCACCCTGCGCCGTCATGATGGCCGCCGACGAACCGTTCAAGGTGGCGGTGCCCGTCATCGTGCCACTCAGCTTGAGCGTTGGCGCGATAGCCTTCGCCAGGTTCATTTGCAGCGGCAACATCCGCACGTGCAGATCACGCGCGGTGAAGATGCCCTTGGACAATCCCATCACGCCGACCGCAACGAGGTGGCTTCGCCCCGAGAGCCGGTCATCCACGACCACGTCGCCATTCACCTTCAGCGAGTGCTCTCCTCCGTCGAACGTCGCCTTCCCGGTCAGTGTCAGCGGCCGCGGGAATGTCATCGTCGGGAAGAGTCGGGTCAGCAACCGCGTATCGAGATTGGCGAAAGTCAGATTCGCATCGCGGTACGCGATCGTGTCGGTCACAGTCGCTTCGATCTTTCCGGCGACATGTGACTTCTCGAGCGTCACGTCCATGTTCTGCGCCAGGTACACGCTTTTCTTGCCGGTCCAGTCCAGGCCGAAGTCGAGCTTCCCGGATCCATCCTCGGGGAGGTTGGGCATCGCCCAGCGAATGTCGGCCGGCCGTACCGGATCGCCGTGGAGCCGCAGGTGCAGGTCGCCCGATTCCATGTAGTAGCGTCCGTCGCCGCTCGCCCGCGACGCGGGAAACGTCACGCGCGCTCCTTTCCACCACACCGAATCGCCCGTGAACTCGAACGTTCCGGTCAGCCCTCGCACGTCGGCGACGGGCGGACGGAAAGGCTCGGCGACCATCTTGAGTGCCGAAACATCGATCATGCGACTCTTATAAGCCGGATCTTCCAGCCGCACGAGCGGAAACAATCCGTTGATGCTGTGAAAGCTCGATTCCTTCTGATAACCCTTGGCGACCTGCAGAATCTTGAGCCTCCCCGTAGGTCCGAGAGCAGCACGAACCTTGTCGGCGCGCTCGGCGGGCGTGGCGGTGCCCGGGTCCCATGGGGATCGCACGATGAGATCCCCGCTGACCACGGTGACGTTACTGAAGCGGATCCATGTTCCCCACCCGGTCTTTTGAACTCCCGCGTGCGTCACCGTGTCGCGCGGAAAGATCCGATCGTAATTCCACTTTCCGCCCGGTTGCTTGTCGATCACGATGAAGGGATGGACAAGCTTCACATCGTTGAACTCGAGCTTCTTGCCGCGCAGGGTGTTGAGGCTGTACTTGGCCCAGATCTCGTCCGCTTTGACGAACGGCGCGCGGGCGCTGTCGGTGATCACGACATCGTGAAGCGTGACTCCGTGCAGGAGATTTCCGGTGACGCTGCCGATGTGGACAAGGCCGTGGCTGTTTCTCTGAATCAGCCCTTCGACGTAACGGCGGACCCGCTCGCGACCCCAGTCGCTATTGGTGATCAGATAGGCGGCGCCCACCAGCAGGAGCACCACCACCACCACAATTGCGATGAGCCGAAACCACCATTTGTTAGAATGCCTCGCCAATGGAAAGGTGTAGGACGATCCGGTTGAGGATTCCCCCGCCTTTCGTGGGCGAATAGGTTCGGTGCTGTTGAAGGGTGACCAGCGTCGTTTGGCCATTCACTGTGTTCTCGGTTACAACCGGCAGGGACTCCGTAGACCCTGGGTTGAGGCCTATATCGGCACGGATCGGGCCTACAGGAGAATGGTACCGCAACCCGAACCCGGGAGTTATGGCCGCCCTGCGGCGGGGAAGGCTCGGATTGGTCTTCTGCTGGACCAATCCGGCGTCCACGAACGCCGCTCCCATCAGGTCCCGCCACACCGGAAAGCGCGCCTCGAGACTCCCTTCAGCCACGAAATTGCCACCCAGCGGCCGCGGATCGAAGTCGCGGTCCTTGAGCGTCGCGAGGTTGGGATTGCACTGGGTGACGTCGGTTCCCGAGGTGCACGCCACGTTAAGACTGTCGTGCGACTGGAGCGAGACCAGCGGAATCGTGAGGACGCGCGGCCCCAGTTGATTCTCGCCGAAGCCGCGCACCGAGTGCGATCCGCCGGCGTAGAAACGTTTTCTCGGGTGGAGGATCCCGTCGTCCAGACTTGTGGCGACGCCAACCGCCTGCTTGGTGCTGCCCAACGGACTGACCCAGCCGATACGCAGGTGCGCGCCGATCGCGCCGCGCTTTCGAACCTGATAGAACGCCGCCCCGTCAGCGGTCGCGCGGTTGTAGCGGAAATCGGAGAGCGTGAATGCCGACGCGTGCTCAGTGCTCGCGTTTGCGCGGAATCCCCGATTGGGCGAGAAGGGATCGTTCGTGCGATCGATTCCGGCAGTGAGAGTGATTGGCGAAAGCCGCTGATTGCCGCGCAGCGCTTCGAGCGTGGGCGTGTCACAAACGCCGTAGTTGATGCAGAAGTACACGTCGCCCGCGTCGACCTTGCTGATCTCGAACCTGTAGTTCAGACTCGCGGGCATGCGCTCCGCCAGGTCCCGCGTGAAGGTTAAGCTCGTTCCATAGCCGCGATCAACGTAGATGCCCGGCGCGCTGCGGCGGTGCGTGAACAGGCTCAGCGCCAACACGTTGTGCGGCGATCCGAACCACGGCTGCCGCATGTCGATGCTCGCGTTGTAGGTCGGAACGAAATAGCGCGCGAGTGCGCTCGTCTGCGGGACAGACGCGTTGTGGAAGATTCCTCGCCCGTTGAGCGAGCTGGCAAAAAGGTTTCCGACCACACCCTGAATGTCCACCCGCCGGGCCCCGCCCATAAAATTGTAATGTGTGAAGCGGCCTTCGAACTGGACGAAATCGATTGTGTTGAATCCGGCGCTCAAGTGCGCCTCGCGCGGAGGTGATTCCTGCACGGTGACGACGACCACCTTGGCGGAATCGGGTGTGGCGATGTCGATTGGCGGGCGCGGCTCGATCGACGCGCGGCGAAAAAGATTCGACTCGTACAGCGCTCTCTGGCTGCGGAGCATCTCGGAGCGTTGGAAGATGTCGCCGATATGAAAGGTCAGCGATTTCCTGATCGTGCGCTCACTAACGTCATCGTTGCCGGTGACCACGATGTCTTCCACCGTTGTCTTGTATTTCGGAACGAGCGTGAGCTTGACCACGGCCGTCCGGGCAGCAGTGTCGACGACGACCGACGTATCCACTTCGGCGTCGGCGTACCCCTTGTCGAACAGGCGCGTCTGCAGGAACACCCGTGACGTGTCGAGTCTGATCAGATTCAGCGGTCCGCCCTTGTCCAGGACGACGCGACGGTTGATCTCCCGCTGGGAGAGCAGCGGCGTAGCCTGGCTGACGATGATGTCGGAAACGATCGTCGGCGGCCCTTCCTTGACGAAGAAGGTGACGCCGACCGCGTTGCGTCCTCTTGGAACCACCGCTGTATCGACCTCGGCTTCACGGTAGCCGCGCTTCCAGTAGAAGATGCGCACGCGAAGCACGTCGCGCTCGAGCTCCTTGTGATCGAGGTATTTCCTGGTGTAGAGGTACTTCGCCTTGCTGATCCAGCAGAACGGCACGAGGAGGAAGCTGTTGCAGTGCGAAGACGTGGTGTAGATGTTCTGAAGCAGATCGCCTTGCTTCATCACTTTCACGCCCTTGAGCGTGAGATTGACTACCTCAGGATGGCTTGGCGCGGTCGGCTGGACGTCCTGGGACGCTAGTACTGCCGGAACGAGGAGGACCGCGCCGGCGAGGACGGCGCAAAAACGCGGCAGCGGTGAGCCAGCCCGCCTATAGACCTTCCAGCAACGCGTCGTTGCTTGGCGTCGCAGCGATGCGTTTGATGAGCCACTCCATCGCCGAGCTGGAGGGCATTTGCTGAAGACCGCGTCTGAGTGTGTAGACATGCTCTAGCTGATCAGGACGGAAGAGCTTGTCTTCACGACGCGTGCCGCTGGTCGCGACATCGATTGCCGGAAAGATCCGTTTCTCGGAAAGTGAGCGATCGAGCTTGATCTCGCAGTTGCCGGTGCCCTTGAACTCCTCGAAGATGACGTCGTCCATGCGCGATCCGGTCTCGACGAGCGCGGTCGCGATGATCGTGAGCGATCCGCCGCCGTGCTCCGGAGCCACCGAGCGGGCCGAGCCGAAGAAGGCTTTGGGCTTGGCCATCGCGGAGGAATCGAGGCCGCCGGAAAGCGTGCGGCCGGTACCACGCTCCACGGTGTTGTAAGCGCGTGCCATACGGGTAATCGAATCCAGAACGATGACGACATCCTTGCCTAGCTCCACGAGTCGGCGCGCCCGCTCGAGCACCATCTCGGTGACGTCGGTGTGACGAACAGCGGGCATGTCGAAGCTGGAGGCAACAACCTCGCCATAGCCCCAGGTGATCATTTCGCTCACTTCCTCGGGGCGCTCGTCAACGAGCAAAACGAGGAGCACTGCCTGGGGATGATTGATTGCCACGCCTTCGACGATTGCCTGGAGGAGCATCGTCTTGCCGGCGCGTGCCGGGGCGACGATGAGGGCGCGCTGTCCGTACCCGATTGGCGCAATGAGATCGATGGCGCGGCGCGTCAGCTCGGGGCCGGCCTTGGCTGGCTTTCCTGTCTCGAGCTTGAGCTTCCGCTCGGGATACGATGCGGTGAGAGAGCCAAAATCAGGACGTTTTGCTGCCTCCTCCGGATTCGCTCCGTTGATCTCTTTGACGTCGACGACGACGATGCGATTGCGATGATCGTGGCCGGTGGTGGCGAGCACCTGATCGCCGCGGCGCAGCATGTACTGCCGCATTACCTGTGTCGGCACATACGCGTCGCCAGGCTCGGCGAGGTAGCTGTTGGCGGCGCGGCGAATGAAGCCGCCTTCGCGCTGCGGATCAAACCATCCCGTGGTCTCTCCGTCTGGAACTACCGGCGCAGCTGGTGCGCGTGATGCCTGCTCTGCTGCTGCCCCGCCGCCGCCGCCGCCTCCACGTGGTCCGTTCTGCTGGCGCTGTCTGCCGCGTCCGCGCTGGTTGCGGCCGCGGCGTCCGTTGTTGCGGTTGTCGCCGCGCTCACCGGGATGGCGCTGCTGCTGATTGCCATCGCGTTGCTGACCGCCCTCGCGCTGCTGACCGCCTTCGCGCTGCTGACCGCCTTCGCGCTGCTGGCCGCCCCCGCCAGTTTGGGGATTGTAGGGTGCCTGTTGTTGTGACTGGGGGGAACCACCGGTGTCGCTCGATCCGTTGGGCGAAGCATCGGTAGGTGAATTGGAATCGGAATTCGCCGCCGCGGGGGGCACAGCGGGGCTTGGTGGAATGGGAGAAGGAATAGCTGGTGATGTCATATTGTCGCGCGCGTCAGGTATCTGCGCGGCGTCTGGGGTGGGTGTTGAAGGGTCCATGGGCTCCAGGTACGGATCTACATCACTGTAGGATTCGGAGAGTGGAGTTTGTGATTGATGGCCGGACGTACGGGGCCTCCGGCCGCGACGAAAAGGACGTCGGCGTTCGCTCATGCAGTTGTGGTGTGGCTGAGAAGAAAAGTGCTGCTTGGTAGGCTCACGCGCACCGCGGTTAGAACTCACGCGAGTACCGGAACCCTATTCTGTATGGAATAGCGCGCTACTAGGCTGCGCTGGTTCTTGAATGGTACTATCGACCGCCGGAATTGTCCAGCAACAATGTAAATGGTAGACTCCCGCGCAGCGAAAGTCCAGCTTGACCACTCGGCGTTGATATTCGGCCGTTGCCTATATTCGTACGATACCTGAAGCGGGAGCTGTCGGCTTTGCAGCTGGACGCCGGGAGCTTTTCCGTCGGATTCGAGCCGCAGACATCTCACACACATGACTGAAGCGCATACATCTCCAGCCGGGGAAGAGCTGGTTGATCCACTACCCGCTCTCGAGCGCGCCGTTGCGGACCGCCCCGATGACGCGAAGGCCCTGGTCGCGCTGGCGAATCACTACTGGCTGATCGGAGCTGGCCCCGAAGCAGTGGGCGATCTCGCTTCACGCGCGATCGCATCCGATCCCGACAACAGGGCCGGCTGGCACTTATGGGCGCTCGCGGAATCGAATCCGAGGGAGCGCGTCGCGCGCTGGCAGCAGGTGTCGTCGCGCTTCCCGGAGGACCAGCTCGCGAAGGCGAATCTTGCGGACAACGCGGCCAGTCTCGCCGGAGCCGAGCACGATTACCAGGCCGTCGATTTAGCCATCGACACCTACGAAGAATTGCTGGCGACCGCGCAGCATCCCGACCAGCGCGCCGCGCTTGAGAAGGCGATCAAGACGCTCAAAGGATGGAAGTTTTGAGCGAGTGGTCTTCTGGATTTTCGGGCGCGGTCGGGGCTGAGTATCCTCTTCGGTCGCTCGTCCTCGCCCACGCGGCTTCGCCGCGTACGGCTGCCGGCTTCGCTCGGCGCCTGGGTTGCGGAGCGCCCTGCGAGGACACTCAGCCCCTCCCTGCTCGAGATCTGTGACACGCGCACGCACTTAGCTTCGTGCGCTGGTCACGCTCAGCCCGCACCGAATCTCCGCGCGCCTAAGCGCGCGGACGCGGCGGAGCCGCGCCCGTCCGCGACCGACAGCGCGACACGTACGCCTCTGACGCGCCCACGACCTCGACGCACGAACGCCCCGCGGTACGAGCGCACGCGGCGCGAAGCGCCGCTGCAGTTACGATCCCGTTGGGAAGGAGGGTGAGGGTGTCCTCGTAGGCAGCGCCTCGCGTAGCAAGAGACTCGCGCGCGCCGTTGTAGTTTGCGCGCGAGGCTCGATGCGTGTAAGCGAGCTAGCTGCCGAAGAGGATACCCTCGCCCGACTGACCGTCACGATACCCTAACGTGCAAAGGCAACCAAAGGCGCCGCACAATTCC
>DATHGO010000299.1:0-9403 GCA_035317585.1 Gemmatimonadaceae bacterium
ACGCGTCTGTTCAGGAGCTTCGGCTTTGGGGCCGCCACGCTGAGTCCGCTGGGACCTTTGGGTGTGGACATCGGGTATGGGTTCGACAAGATTGACGCTCAGGGGAGACCGGCGCCCGGCTGGAAGCTCCACTTCAAACTCGGACAATTCTTCTAACACTGGAGTCATAGATGCGAGTGTTTCTCCGTGCGAGCACCATCGCACTGGCCACATCGCTGATTCTTGCCGGCACAGCGGGAGCACAGGCTTCGCAGTCTCCACCCACGCCAGCCAAGATCGGCTACATCAATTCGGCTCAGCTGCTCGCGCAAGCGCCGGGACGCGCCGAGGCTGAGGCGCAGTTCGACAGGGAAGTAGGAGTCTACCGCCAGCAGATCCAGCGGATGGATGACTCGCTTCGCACCTTGATGGCCGCGTTCGATCGCGATGCCCCCAAACTCGACAGCACCACCCGCGAGACACGCCGCACTTCGATCGGGCAGAAAGAGGTCGAGTATCAGCAGCGCGCCCGCGGACTCGACTCGACAATGCAGGCGCGCCAGGCGCAGCTCGTCAAGCCGATAATGGAGCGCGTTCAGACGGTCATCGAAGCGATTCGTGCCGAAGATAATTACGCGGTGATTCTCGACGTCGGCGCCCAGGTGAGCGTGGTCGTCGCAGCCGATAAGAGACTCGATCTGACGGATCGGGTGCTGGCGCGGCTCAAGTCGCAGGGATTGCCGCCCGCACCACCAGCGAGTGGCACCATTCCACAGCCCGCGGGAGTGACTCGGCCCAAGAAGTGATCGCGTCAACGGATTCGAGGTCTTCAATCAGCGGTGATGGTGCTAGCACCATCACCGCTGAGGCTATTGCGGCCCTCGTTTCCGGAGAGTTGATAGGGGACGGGAAGACGACCGTCAGCGGCGTGGCGCCGCTCGATCGCGCGGGCGCGGGCCACCTGAGCATTCTTTCGAGCGGGAAGTACGCGCCGATGATGGCTACCACGAAAGCCGGCGTGGTCCTTGTCGATCCCGAGTTCCGCGACGCCGCCGGCGCGCCGCGGGCGCGCATAATCGTCAAGCAACCGCTCGAGAAGCTCCTCTCGCTGCTGCCCAGGCTCTATCCCCCGGAATCGTTGGCTCCTGGAGTCGCAGCAACAGCGCGCATTGCCAGGGGGGCGAGCCTGGGTCACGGGGTCTCCATCGGCGAGTACGCGATTATCGGATCCAATGCGAAGCTCGGCGAAGGCGTCGTGATCGGTCCGCACAGCGTCGTTGGAGACCATGTTTCGATCGGGGATAACGCACGGCTGTGGCCGGGAGTCACGATCTATTCGGGCGCGACGCTTGGGGCGCGGACGATGATTCATTCCGGCGCGCGCATCGGATGCGATGGGTTCGGCTATGTCTTCCGCGACGGCGCTCACCAGAAGATTCCGCACGTTGGCCGGTGCATCATCGGAGATGATGTCGAGATCGGCGCCAACACTACGATCGATCGCGGCAGCATCGATGACACAGTGATTGGGAACGGCACGAAAATCGACAATCTCGTGCACGTGGCTCACAACGTCCGGATCGGAGAGAAATGTCTCCTCATGGCGCAGGTCGGCATTGCGGGTTCGGTGATAGTCGGCGATGGAGCTATCCTCGCCGGACAGGCCGGCATCAGCGGTCACGTCTCGATTGGCGCCGGCGCTCGCGTGGCGGCGCAGGCCGGAGTCTTTGGTGATATACCGGCCGGTGAATCGTGGTCCGGATATCCGGCGCGTCCGCACCGGGAATCGCTTCGGGCGTCGGCCGCGTTGTTTAAATTGGCGGGGATGATGCGGCGGCTCGAGAAGTTGTTGGGAGAACCAGACTCCAGGTGAGTCGAAAGACGTTGGCCCGGCCAGTGGCACTGGAGGGAATTGGCTTGCACCTCGGTGTCCCGTGCCGGATCACCTTTCAGCCGGCGCCAGCGAAGCAAGGTATCCTCTTCCGGCGAACCGATTGCCCGGGAGTGCCGCCGATACGCGCGCATGTCAGCGAAGTAAGCGGGAGCGAGCGCCGCACGCAGCTCGGGAAAGGAGCTCACGCGGTGCACACCGTGGAGCACGTCCTCGCTGCAGTAATGGGGATGGGCATCGACGATGTGACGATCGACATGGATGGGCCGGAGCCGCCGATCCTCGATGGCAGCGCGGCTCCGTTTCTCGCCGCACTGTCCGAGGCTGGACTTGCGGCGCTGGAAGGTGAGCCGGATTTTTTGGATCTGAGCGAGCCCGTGCGAATCATAGACGGTGCGTCGGTCTATGAGGCGTATCCATGCGACCGACTGGAGCTCGACGTAACGATAGAATTCCCGCACCCGTTGATCGGCAAGCAGGCGCGCCGCTTCACAGTTACGGAAGAATTGTTCGCCAGCGAGCTGTCGAGAGCACGGACGTTCGGTTTTGTTCACGAAGTGGATGCGCTGCGCGCCAAGGGACTTATCAAGGGCGCTTCGCTCGAGAACGCAGTGGTGCTCGACGACACCACCGTCCTGAGCGGCGATCTGCGCTGGGCGGACGAGTTCGTGCGTCATAAGGCGATGGACTGTGTGGGTGACCTTGCGCTGGCAGGCGCGCGCGTCCGCGCGCGCATCGTCGCCGTGAAGCCTAGTCATCGTGGAACGATTACGTTGGTACGTGAGCTGGTTAAAGCCGGAAGAAAGGAGAAGGGGATGTATACGATAGAAGACATCATGAAGGTTCTGCCTCACCGCTATCCGTTCCTGCTCGTGGACCGGATTCTCGAGATCGAGGAGAAGCGGATCGTTGGCCTCAAGAACGTCACCATCAACGAGCCGTTCTTTCAGGGGCATTTTCCCGGTCATCCGATAATGCCCGGGGTGTTGATCATCGAGGCGATGGCGCAGGTGGGGGGAATGTTGATGCTCGGCTCGCTGGCCGATCCGGACTCGAAGGTGGTTTACTTCATGTCGCTCGACAACGTGAAGTTCAGGCGACCAGTGAAGCCGGGCGACCAGCTTCGTTTCGAGCTCGAAGTTGTACAATTGAGGGGCACCGTCTGCAAAATGCGTGGAGTCGGCAAAGTCGACGGTGACGTAGTCGTCGAAGCCGACATGGCAGCGACAATCCGCGATCGATGACCAGCAAGCGGATTCACCCGACGGCGATCATCTCGCCCGACGCGGACATAGCTCCGGACGTCGAGATCGGTGCATTCGCGATCGTAGGAGAGGGCTGTACCATTGGTGCCGGGAGCGTCATTGCGCCTCGCGCAACTCTAGAGCGCAACGTCACACTCGGCCTCTCAGTAAGAGTGGGTATTGGCACCATCCTCGGAGGAGCGCCCC
Source organism: Gemmatimonadaceae bacterium (assembly GCA_035317585.1). GTDB lineage: Bacteria > Gemmatimonadota > Gemmatimonadetes > Gemmatimonadales > Gemmatimonadaceae > UBA4720. Next base: position 3,322 of record DATHGO010000299.1, read on the forward strand.
AGGATCTCAAGTACGCCGGTGAGGAGACGACGGTCGAGATAGACGACGGCACCGTGATTCGTGAGTACGCGACGATCAATCGCGGCACCGCCCATTCGTTCAAGACAACGGTCGGCAAGAACTGCCTGATCATGTCCTACGTTCACATCGGGCACGACTGCCGAATCGGGGACAGTGTCATTCTGTCGAATATCGTGCAGCTCGCCGGCCACGTCTCGATCGACGATAAGGCAATCATCTCCGGGATGGCCGCCGTGCATCAGTTTGCGCGCATAGGCCGGCACAGCTTCATTGGTGGCATGTCCCGGGTGGCGAAGGACATTCCTCCATTTCTGAAGGCCGTCGGAAACCCGGTTAAACTGTACGGACTGAACACCGTTGGCCTGCAGAGAAGCGGAATGGACGATACGACCATCCTCGAGCTGAAGCGTGCCTACAGGCTGTTGTTTCGCTCGGACCTCAACCTTACGCAGGCTATCGAGCGCGCGCAAAGTGAGTTGGAGCCGCTTCCCGAGGTGAAGGAGCTCATAGGATTCGTGGAAGCGAGCGATCGCGGGGTTGTGATTTGACGAACACTCCACGCGTTGGTGTCGTCGGCGCGGGTAGCCTCGGGTTCCACCACATAAGAATTCTGCGCGATCTTCCCGGCATCGAGTTCAGCGGATTCGTCGAGTCGAGGCCGGAGCGCAGAGCCGAGGTCGAGAAGGAGCTTCGCGTACCAAGCCACGTCACGCTCGATGCTCTCCTCGACGCTTCCGATGCAGTCGTCATCGTGGTTCCTACGTCCGCGCATTTCTCCGTTGCGAGCGCGGCCATCGAGCGCGGAAAGCACGTCTTCATCGAGAAGCCGATCACTACGACGCTGGAAGAGGCCGATGCGCTGCTCAATCTCGCGCGCAAGAAAGGCGTCATGGTTCAGATCGGCCACATCGAGCGATTCAACCGGGCGGTTCGCGCCGCGCTTCCATACGTGCAAAAGCCGAGGTTCATCGATAGCGAGAGATTGGCGCCGTTCAGTCCGAGGGGCTCCGATGTCGCCGTCGTGCTCGATCTCATGATCCACGACATCGACCTCCTCCTTACTCTCGTCGGCTCAGAGGCCCGCGACATATCGGCGGTAGGAGTGCCCGTGCTCACTCCCATGCTCGACATTGCGAATGCCCGGGTGACGTTCAATTCCGGGGCTGTCGCCAACATCACCTCCAGTCGCATCTCGCGGGAGCGAAAGCGAAAGATCAGGATCTTTCAGCAGAGTGGATATCTGTCGCTCGACTTGGGAGCGGGCACCGGGGAATTCTTCCGCCTTCGCTCCGATATCGATCCGCTCGCGATTCGTTCGGCGCCGGCCGACATCACAGCGTTCGTGGATCGCATCAAACTCGACGCGCCGGACGGAGAGCCATTGAAGCTCGAGCTGGAGAGTTTCAGTGCGGCGCTCAAGGGGAAGAACCGGGTGGTTGTCACCGGAGATGAGGGCAGGATGGCGCTGGGTGTCGCGCTCCGGATCGTGAAGGAGATCGAGAGAACTCTCCCGTCTCTGGTCGGACACACGCATCATCATGCGTAAGGTGCTGTTCGTCGCCGGAGAGGCTTCCGGCGACCTCCATGCGGCGGGCGTAGCGGCTGCACTGAGACGCATCCGACCCGAGCTGATGCTGGCGGCCGTCGGAGGACGACGACTGGCGGAGGAGGGGGTAGAGCTGATTCACCGCGACGAACAGCTTGGCGTGATGGGTTTCCTCGAGGTGCTCAAGCACGTGCCGCGACACTTCCTGCTGTTGCGTACGATCCGAAAGATGTTCGAGCGTGGTGAGGTAGCAGTTTTGATCCTTATCGATTATCCAGGCTTCAACATGAAGGTGGCGGCGGCGGCGAAGCGAGCCGGCGTACCGGTTCTTTACTACGTTACGCCCCAGGTCTGGGCATGGGGCGCGGGGCGGATCCCGAAGCTTGCTCGACTCGTCACGAAGGCCGCCGTCATCCTTCCGTTCGAGGAGCCGCTGCTCCGGGGCTTCGGCATCGACGCGACGTTCGTCGGCCATCCATTGCTGGATCGCGCCGTCAACATGCCGAGCAAAGTGGAGGCCCGCGAAGCACTCACCTTAGCACTGAATACTCCAGTGCTCGCCCTCTTCCCGGGAAGTCGCCAGCAGGAGATCGATCGCCTCATCGATGATTTCGTAGCGACAGCCAAGGAGCTTCAGCGCAGGATTCCGGGGTTGCAGGTGCTGGTCAGTGTCGCACCGACGGTTGCTCTCGACTCCGAGCGTTGCCCGTTCCGCCTCGTGCACTCGGCATCGCTGAGCGTTCTGCGGGCGGCCGATATTGCTCTTTGCAAGAGCGGAACAACCACTCTCGAAGCCGCGATAGCCGACTGTCCGCTGATCGTGGCCTATCGGACGGGCCGGATCAATTATGCGGTAGCGAGGAGACTCGTGAAGGTGCCGAACATCGGTCTCGTCAACGTCGTCGCCGGAAGGGAAGTCGCCCGAGAATTCATACAGGACGAAATCGAGCCGTCGGAGATGGCGGACGCACTGTCCGAGGTATTGAAGGATGGTCCTCGACGCCAGGAAGTTCTCAGCGGACTGGCCGAGGTTCGCTCAAAACTCGGCTCGCCCGGTGCAGCGGACCGTGTCGCACGAATGGCCAGCGGGCTCGCGGGCCCCCGAGGATGAGCGGAGAGAGCGAATCCTTCCCTTGGCGCTCGCGAGCGGCGCTGCTCCTGGGGAGAGGAGTTCTTCAGGCGTTGGCCCGAACGTGGCGATTCCGCGTCGTGAACGCTCAAGCAATCGAGGATCTACGCGCGGCGAACCGGAATTTCATCTTCTCTCTCTGGCACGGACAACTGCTGCCCCTCCTCTGGCACCATCGCGATGAGGGCGTCGTCCTGCTGATCAGCGAGCACCGGGACGGTGAGCTCGTCGCGCGCGCGGCGGAGTCGTTGGGCTATGCGCTCGTCCGAGGGTCGACGACACGCGGAGCCGATCGCGCCCTGATTTCAATTATTCGAGAGCTTCAAGCGGGACGCGAGGTGGCGATTACTCCGGACGGGCCCAAGGGACCCGCCGGGAAATACGCTCCCGGAGCCTTGATTGCGGCGCAGAGATCGGACTCAGTAATTCTTCCGGTTGTTGCGGTCGCGAACCGGGCCTGGCGTTTGAAAAGCTGGGATCGTTTCATGATACCGAAGCCATTCGCGCGAATCACGATCGCTTATGGAAATCCAACGAAGGTGCTGGCTGCTACCCCTCGGGCGGCTGCGGAAGAAGGTCCGCGCTTCGAGGCTCTCATGAGTGAGACCATCGGGAAGGCTGGTGGCTGATCGGCGCAGAATGGTCGTGGCAGTATGGACGGGACGCGGGAAACTCCCCCGCGCAATACGCGCGTTGCTCACGCCTGCTGAGGCGCTATACGGTGCCGCGATCGCTACGAGAGGGAAGCTGTACGATTGGGGAATCTTTCGAGCAACTGAATTCTCGGTGCCGGTGCTGAGCGTCGGAAATCTGTCTGTCGGCGGCACCGGCAAAACTCCCGTTGCCGCGTGGTTCGCCCACAGGTTTTCCGAGAAGGGCGCGGCTCCAGCGATCGTGTTGCGCGGTTACGGTGGGGACGAGATCATCGTGCACGAGCGACTGAACGAAGGAATCCCCGTCATCGCAGTTGCCGATCGAGTGCGCGGGATTCGTCAGGCAATTGCCGCTGGCGTGAATGTAGTAATCCTGGACGACGCCTTTCAACACCGTCGCGCCGGCCGGGATGCCGATGTTCTGCTGGTGAACGCCGACGCGTGGCTGGGGAAGCCACGACTGCTTCCAGTCGGCCCGTGGCGCGAGCCACTTCGATCGGCGCGCCGAGCGACGCTCGTGATCATCACACGAAAGACAGCCGACAGATCCGCGGTGGCGGACGTGCGGCGCGCGCTTGCGAACGTCGCTCCTCGCGTACCGGTCGCAATCGCGCACCTTTCGCCCGGCGAGCTGAGAAGCACTTCAACCGGTCAGACTCTGCCGCTCCACGCGCTGCGTGGAGCAGACCTCACCGCAATCGCCGCGATCGCGCAACCAGACGCGTTTTTCAAGCAGCTCACCGAGCTGGGCGCGGTCGTTCGACCTTTCAGCTTCCCCGACCATCACGCATTCACGCGGGCCGAGGCACGCGATCTGGCGGCCGAGGCAGGCAGCTCGGATTTCGTCGTTTGCACTCTCAAAGACGCCGTGAAACTGGAGTCGTTATGGCCTGCCGAAGCGGGGTCATTATGGTATGTTTCACAGCGTTTGCGAATCGAGGACGGACAGGAGCACATCGACCGTCTGCTCGAGAATTTGCTGTCTCCCGCAATCTGAAACGGACCTCCCGACACAGGATCGACACTCGAACTCATGGCTACTGACATTCGAATTCCTGCGCATAGACTCGTTCGACCCGACAAAGACCGCTTCCTCGACGAGGAGAACCCATTCGAGGCGATGATGTCGCGGTTCGACAAAGCCGCCGAGCTTCTCGATCTCGAGCCTGGCTTGTACAAGGTGCTTCGCCAGGCCGAGAAGCAGGTGATCGTCTCGATCCCCGTCATGTTGGATAACGGCCAGGTCGAGGTGTATGAGGGATATCGGGTCCAATACAACACGTCGCGCGGCCCGGCTAAGGGCGGCATCCGGTTTGACATGCAGGTCACGCTGGAGGAGGTGAAAGCTCTGGCCGCATGGATGACGTGGAAATGCGCCGTCGTGAACATTCCCTTCGGCGGCGCCAAGGGCGGCGTCAGATGCGACCCGGAGGCGATGAGCGCGGCCGAGCTCGAAAAGCTGACGCGTCGCTACACGTCAGGAATCATCAACATGCTGGGACCCGACACCGACGTGCCGGCGCCAGACGTCAACACGAACGAGCGCGTTATGGCCTGGGTGATGGACACTTACTCGATGCACGTCGGCCACACGGTTACAGCAGTCGTGACCGGAAAGCCGGTGGAGCTGGGCGGATCGCTCGGACGACGCGAAGCGACGGGCCGCGGCTGCATGATCGTGACCAAGGAAGCGCTCAAGCATCTGGGAATGCCGGTGAAGGGGACAACCGTCGCCGTGCACGGATTCGGAAACGTCGGCTCCGTCGCGGCCGAGCTCCTAGCCCGCGAAGGCTGCAAGATCGTCGCGATTGGCGACCGGTCGGTCTCCGTCTACAACGCCGCCGGCATCGACATCGATGAGGCGATCGCATACGCGAAGAAGCACCGCTCTCTCGAAGGCTACGGCAAGGCCGAGGTGATCTCGGGAGCGGATCTGCTCACGCTTGACGTCGATGTGCTGCTTCCCGCCGCGCTCGAAAACGTCATCACCACGAAGAACGCGAAGGACATCAAAGCCCGGATCATCTGCGAGGGCGCGAATGGACCCACTACCGCGGCGGCGGACTCCATACTCGACGAGAACGGCATCTTCGTCATCCCCGACATTCTTGCCAACGCCGGCGGGGTCACGGTCTCTTATTTCGAATGGGTGCAGGATCGCGGCGGATATTTCTGGCCTGAGGACCTCGTGAACGAGCGACTCGAGACGATCATGCGCCGCAGCTTCAAGGATGTGCTCGATCTCTCGCGCCAGCGTCGCGTGAACATGCGCACCGCCGCCTACATGGTCTCGATCGACAGAGTGGCCAGCGTCCACAAACTCCGCGGCATCTACGCGTAGATGCGACTTGTCGTCGCCGTCGTGGGCAAGACGCGGAGCGCGGCGCTAGGCGAAGCGATCCGGGACTACGAGACACGAGCGGCGCGGTACTGGCCGCTCGACGTGCATGAGGTCCGCGAAGAGCGCGCGACCGGGATTCCACTCGACAAGGTGAAAGAGCGCGAAGGAATTCGTCTTTCGGAGAAGGTACCCGAGCGAGCGCAGACAGTCGCCTGTGACATTGGAGGCAAGTCACTCAACTCGGCCGAGTTCGCCGAGTTTCTCCAGACGGCGCGCGAACAGGACCGCGATCTGGCTTTTCTGATCGGTGGAGCGTTCGGTCTCGCGTCCAGCGTCACGACCAGGTCGACGATGAGGCTTTCCCTCGCTCCGTGGACACTCCCCCATGAGAT
>DATHGO010000300.1:0-2026 GCA_035317585.1 Gemmatimonadaceae bacterium
TACCGTCTCTACGATCGCCCGGACTGGCGGAAGATGTTCGGACCATATTCGCGTCCGTATCGCGAACGGTATCGGGCCGATCCGTTCTCGCGTGACTTTGTCCGCCACATCCTCGGCTGGTACGCGCAGAAGCATCCGGACGAGGACTTCGCGGAAACCTTCGCCGTATGGCTCACGCCCGGTCTCGACTGGCAGCGCATGTACGAAGGTTGGGGAGCACTCGCCAAGCTCGAATACGTCGATAGGGTGATGAAGGAAATCGCACACGAGGTCCCGGAAGTTCCCGAGCCGTCGGACGACGATCTGCCCGTGGCGGCCATGCATTACACGTTGGCCGAGCACTACAAGGAGAACGACGAGAGCATTCCAATCCGCGACGAGCGCATCTTCGATGGCGATCTGAAAACGATCTTCGTCGCGGCAGAGCAGGCGCCGGGTGCGGCTGCAGCGGGTGAATTCATCGCGCGGCACCGTCGGGAGATCGTCACCCGCATATCGTACTGGACCGGCGAGAACGCCGCCGTGGTGCGACAGTTCGTCGACTTCCTCGCCAGTCGGGTGACGCATCTCGAGCTGAAGCTCGGCGGACTCGAGGCGTCGACTCTAATCGAGCTCACTGCGTTCGGTACCGCGGTGATCATGAACTACCGCCACACCAACGCCATCGACGGCACCGAATCGGCCGACGAATCGTGAAGATCACAGTCCTGCACAGCAAGGACGCACTCGATCCGCCAGTCGATCCCGTGCTCGACCAGCTCGATGCAGCACTCACGGCCAGTGGTCACACTCTGCGGAGACTGGCGGTTGACGATGCGGTTCAGCCGTTGATCGACGAGCTCACGAAGGAACAGCCCGAGCTGGTGTTCAACCTCGCCGAATCATTCAGGGGGAAGAGCGCGCTCGAATCGAACGTCGCAGCACTGCTCAATCTGCTCGATCTCCGCTACACCGGTTCGAGTCCAGCAGGTCTCATTCTCGCCGGCGACAAGACTCTCACCAAGAAGGTACTGGCATTTCATGGCATCCTCAGCGCCAAGTTTGCTACGATGTACCGGGGCCAGTCGGACTGGGTGGGAGACATCAAGTTCCCGCTGCTGGTCAAGCCGCCCCAGGAAGACGCGTCTCTCGGGATCACTCAGAAATCCATCGTGAACGATGTGAAAGAGCTGCTGGACGTGATCAGTAGCACCCAGCAAGAGTATCAGTCCGCCGTGCTGGTGGAGGAATTCATCGACGGGCGGGAGTTCTACGTCGGTGTGCTCGGCAACAGCAAGGTGGAGGCGCTGCCATTGGTCGAGCTCGACTTCTCCAAGTTTCCGCCGGGATTGCCGAAGATCGCAAGCTGGGAGGCGAAGTGGGGCGACGACGGCGACGAGAAGGGGGCGGAATTCGAGGGGACGAAGTCGGTGTTCCCCACCGATCTGTCAGAGGAGCTCACAGAAAAGATCCAGAAGGTCGCCGTAGATTCCTTCCAGGCGTTGCGGCTCCGCGATTATGCGCGCATCGATCTTCGCGTCACGGCGGCCGAAGAGGTCTATGTGATCGAGGCGAATCCCAACTGCTACCTCGAGCAGCACAGCGAGTTCGCGCGCGCGGCGCAGAAGGGCGGGCTCGAGTATCCGGCGCTGATCGCGCGGATCGTGGAACTGGCGTCTGCGCGCTACTCGCGCTAGGCCGGCAAATGCAAAAAAGCCGGCGACAGCGCCGGCTTTTCCGTTTCGTTCTCCTCCAAGCAGCCTATCTGCGTTTCTTCCGCGCTGCCGCGCGCGCCGCCTTGTTCCGCGCACGTGTGCGAGCTCCCTTCCTCGCCGATGCGCTGCGGGCGGCTTTGCTCCTTCTGCCACCGCTCTTCTTCGCGGCGGATTTGCGTCCGCGTCTCCTCGCTGCTGCCATGTTGTCTCTCCACGATGAAGTAGAACTCTCACCAGTACCCTGATGGAACCGGCGAGTCCTGCACCGCGTCCTGACCGGCACGCTGTTTACAAAGGAACTGGTTGCGACGACGAGCGCATCACTGCTCGTG
>DATHGO010000301.1:0-3337 GCA_035317585.1 Gemmatimonadaceae bacterium
CGGTGGCCAGCGACAGCGCGTCGCACTGGCGCGGAGCATCGCCGCCCGGCCCGGCGTGATTCTGCTCGATGAGCCGTTCGGAGCGCTCGACGCGATCTCGCGAGCGGAACTTCAGGAGAGCTTCGACAATCTGCGCCACGATCTCACTGTCACTACGCTCCTCGTGACGCACGATCTGGCCGAGGCAGGACGACTGGCGGAAGAAGTGGTCGTGATGCGGAAGGGAAGAATCGAGCAGCGGGGGAGTATGCGAGACCTGATTCGTGCGCCGGCCACGGACTACGTCGCGCGACTGATAGAGCGAGCGCGAGCGGGACTCGAGGCTCTGCGCGCATGAGATTAAGGTCACGAATCGGCGTTTTAGTGATCGCGGCGATAATCGCCGTCGGAGCAAGTCCAGCTTCGCTCGATGCCCAACGACAGAATCGGCCGGTAGTGGTGGCCTCGAAGCCATTCGGCGAATCGTATCTCCTGGCTGAGATGTTCTCGCAGCTGTTGGAGTCACGCGGGTTCAGCGTCGATCGCAAACCCGGACTCGGCGCCACGGAGATTGCGTTCGGTGCGCTCCGAACCGACGCCATTGATGTCTATCCCGAGTACACCGGCACCGGGCTCGTCGCGATCCTGCACGCCACACTGCCCGATTCGCTCATCGCCGATCCGCGGGCAGTGTTCGCGCACGTCGCGCGTCGCTTTGCCGAGCTTTACCACGTGCGCTGGCTCCCGCCACTCGGCTTTCAGAATACCTACGCGATCGCTGTGACGCGGCCGACAGCAATCCGCTACCACCTTCGCACTCTGAGCGACCTCGCGCGCGAAAGTCCGCATCTGACCGCCGGATTCACCGCCGATTTCATCGGGCGAAGCGACGGACTGGTCGGCCTGTCCCGGGTCTACGGATTGAGACCACGCGCTGTGAGACCTCTCGCGCCGGCGGTGAAATACCAGGCGCTCGCATCAGGTGCGGTGGATGTCATCGACGGCTACTCGACGGATGGGCTCCTTGCCCGCTACGATCTGGTCACTCTCATCGACGACAAGCACTTCTTTCCTCCGTATGAAGCGGCCGCACTCGTGTCAGGTCGCCTCGACAGCCAGATCCCCGGTGCAATCGCGGCGCTCACGCTTTTGAGCGGGCGGCTGGATGAGACGACAATGCGGCAGCTCAATCGTCGCGTGGAAGTGGATGGCGAAGATGTCCGACGAGTGGCGAGCGATGAGTTGATCGCGCTCGGGCTCGTCGGGGGCGGCGGCGAACACGGCGCACGAGGGGCACCATCGGCTCAGCACTCGGGATTCTGGCGGTATTTGTGGGATCGCCGCGCAACATTGGCCGCGCTCACGGTTCGGCATCTCGAGCTCGTCGCGCTGGCTCTTCTAGCCGCGGTGATCGTTGCGGTCCCGCTGGGACTTGGGCTCGAACGAACCCGGCGAATCGCGGAGCCGACGATCGGCGCACTCGGAGTGCTGCAGACGATTCCAAGCATCGCTCTGCTCGCGTTCATGATTCCACTCCTTGGCGTCGGCGTTATACCGGCACTCGTGGCGCTCTGGCTGTACGCCCTGTATCCGATTGCGCGCGGGACTTATACGGGAGTACGTGACGCCGATCCTGATGCAGTCGCCGCCGCTGAGGCGCTTGGAACTACTCCAACTCAACGACTGCTGTGGGTACGGCTTCCGCTTGCGGCGCCGGTGATCATGGCCGGGATCCGCACTGCCGCTGTCATTACGGTGGGAGCGGCGACGCTCGCCGCGTTCATCGGAGCTGGAGGTCTGGGTGAGCCCATCGTGGCTGGTCTCGCTCTCGCGGACACCCGGATGATTCTGTCCGGCGCACTCCCGGCCGCAGCACTCGCCCTGGCCGTGGATGGCGTCCTTGCGATCGTGGAATTGCTCGTGGCTCCAGCCCATCGTCGGAAGCAATTCTGGCGAAAGCGAACCGACGGCACAGAGGCGATAACAACGTCGCCTGAAATCGCACGGAGCCGATAACTACATTGCAGGAAATCGCACTCGCACCGACTCGGCAATGAGTCTAACGCCGACGAGCTAGTCCAGCGACAATAATCCGCGGCAGGCCGCTGTGGCTGAATCGACGAACTCACGCGCCTGTCGTTCCTGAGCAGAGGCGCCGCCGAATCGGGACGCGGGGAGAACCGGTCCAACCCACTCATTGGTGTGCCAGATGCCGTTTCCCCACAATGGGCGAGACTGGGCACGAGATGCAGTAGGCTGCGGAGTCATGTTGAGATAAAAGTACGGCTCGTCATAAAAGTCATCGCCCGGCTCCATTCCGATTCCAATGGTGCGATTCGACGTGACCTTGATGACCGCTCCGATGTCGAAGTGGCGCGGCCAACACCGGACTTCGCTTGCTCCGCGGGTCCTGCGGACAACCGCGCCGAGTAGAGCGGCGGCGTTCCCGAACCATTTCGAAAGCTCTTCGAAGAGTAGCGGCGCGCTCGCATCGAACGACTCTCCGAACGCGACGTCATGCGTGGGTATCTCGTAATTTCGGTGCAGAGTGTAAAGCGCCGGGTCTACACCGAGCAACTTGATTTGCGAGCGAATCCATTCAGTCGCGTCGGTGATCGTCCGTCCGTGGAGCTTGTATTCCTCGATCGGTTGATTGTCCTCGCCGACTATCATCAGCGCGAATTTCGATGGCCTGGCGCCGATCCGAAACGATCTCCGTGCCGCTGGAATCACGCGTGAGAATAGCCCTCGAAGAGCGGGCACCCATTCCAGGTTGGTGTGGCTGTCATCCGGTCGATGCTCGAGGTAGGAAATCCCGGCCGCGGCTCCGAACTGCGCTGCGTAGTGCAGCTGCAACCGGCAATCTGTGAGCTTCCCCGCGTCTTCAGGTCGAACCGGCTGCCACGTCTTGGGGGATGATCGGTAGGTATCGGTGGCACGTTGGGGGATCAATTCCATCTGAGCATCCGGCGAGGCAGATAATCAGCATATGTCATATTTCATTCTGACACAAGCCGACGTTCATCACCCCGATGAACAGGCGCTCGGGAGTGTCCCCGCGAGGCCCTTACGGCGCATATTCAGGCGCGATGATCCCTCGTAGCTTGGTCGCAACGGCCTCTCTTGCCGTGGTGACGATCGCCTGCCCGCGCGCCACGCATGAGCCGGAAAGCGCCTCCGGCCAGACACGTTCCTATCTAATGGGCTTTTCGGTCGTTCCGCCAAAGCCTGATATCAAAGTGGCGATACAATCGATGGAGATCTGGACGAGGCGAGCGGACGCCGCAATCATGCATCTCGACGTCCCGTGGGCGCTCCTTCTGGCTGGAACTTCGCCCGAGGACGCGCTTCGCAAGGA
>DATHGO010000302.1:0-7946 GCA_035317585.1 Gemmatimonadaceae bacterium
CCTCCCGAGACGCGGTCGGGCCCGGCCGCGGAGGTGATCCGCATCCACTGTTTGTCGCGAAACTCCACCGGCAGCTCGTGATCGCGGCGACGCTTCGTCTTCACCGCCACTCGCCGGGGCTCGGGAAGGAGTTGCAGCATGAGACTGGGGGCGGCGGTTGCCTTCACTACCCGCTCCCTCAGCTGGATGCGGGCTGAAGCCTGTGCCGGCTCCTGACTGATCCACTCCGTGCGGCGATCGATCAACGGATGCTGCGTGTTGCGCGGAGTCACCACCACCGCGCCCTGATCATCCAGCAGCTGCGCGATCGTTTCCTCCGCCGCGCGCGCGGTGGCAAATCCCCGATCGAAGATGTCTCCCTGCCGCTCGACTTCTCCGGTAACCGACTCTACGCGAATGGTGATGCCGACCACGCCATCGGGAAGAGTGATTCGCTCGAGATGCGTGCGAATGAGTCGCATCCACGCCTTGTGGCTCGCCGTCGATCGAGCCGGACGCACCAGGTGCCCGTAGCTCTCGCGATTGGCGAGCGAGAAAATCATCGTCATCTCACGCGCGCACTGGCCGCGTGACAGCAGCTCCGTCGTAATGTTTCCGACGAGCGCGTTGATGATGAAAACGAGGCGCTCCGGATCCTTGAGCGTGTAATCCACCCAGTCGAGAGAAGCAGACGGCAGCGCCCGCGGCATGCTGGCGAAGATGCGGCGCGAGTCGTCGGCCCTCGACAATCTCCAGAGGCGCGCTCCCTCGGCGCCGAAACGAACTTCGACCGACTCCAGATCGAGCCTGGCCAGATCTCCGCAGCTCTCCACTCCGATCCCATCGAGCAGTGTCGACAGAGCGAGCGAGGTCTCGAGCACGCCGATGGGATACGGAGCGAGATACTCGCGCTCCGACCCTGGCGTGATTGTGACGAGACCGCCATTTCCATGACGAGCCGCGATCTCGGCGCAGACCGGGACAATGGAGATGGCAGCCCTCACTTTTTTCACTCCCTTCTCGTGAAAGATGTCGAGAAGATCTCTCGCCAGAGACTCGGCGATCATTCCGCGCGCATCCGCCCAGACAATTCCATTCGCTCCCAGCATCACGCGCGGAGCCACTCCGAGCAGCGAAGGAACCAGGTGCTGAAGGAGCTCGTTCTCCGGTCGAGAGGTGGTTGTGCCGATGGCGAGAGAGGGAGAAACGGCGGCGGGAGTCCAGAGGCAGATGAACGTCATTTTGGGATGAGAAGCGGGGAGCAACTATATACCGAATATATACCGAAAGCAAGAACGACGCCGGTGGGTGCTTGCGAGTCTCGGAGGAGCGGAAAATTCCGCGCGCCCCTATCCGCATCCGTGTGTAGATTCAGCAGATAGGAGGACACGACCAATGCACGCCAGGCTCGCCGAAACCATGACTTTCGTGGAAGAGAAACGCAGAGAGCTCCTTCAGAGCTTCGAGGGCGTCGACGGCGACCGGCTTTGCCGGAGGGCGGCTCCGGAGGGATGGTCAGTGGCCGAGATTCTCGAGCACCTTCGGATGGTGGAATCGGGCGTCGCGCGACTCATCACCAAGCGCGTCGGTCAGGCAAAAGAGGCAGGCCTGGGTGAAGAAAAATCGACCGCACCAGTGCTGCCGTCGTTCGATCGATACAGTGCGATTCTCGAAAAAGCGGCCATGCAGTCGCCGGCGACGGTGCAGCCACGCGCAAACATCGACATCAGCGACGCCCTCGAAGGCCTCGAGAGCTCGCGCGAAGCGCTTCGCGCCGCAGTCGTTTCGGCGACTGGCCTCTCCCTTGGCGAGATCAAGCACACCCATCAGATTCTGGGCGAGCTCGACCTCTATCAGTGGCTAATTTTCGTCGGCCACCACGAGGGCCGGCACAAGAAGCAGATCGAGCGAACCCTCAAATCAATTCCCGAATGAAAAAACTCCCTGTCAGGACCATCGCCCTCGCGGTGGCGTTCATCATGCTGGCGCTCACCACCGCCGCCGCGCGGATATCTCCGAGCGATACCGCACCCAAAAAGCCGACCATCACCGTCTACAAGGATCCGAGCTGCGGCTGCTGCAAGAAGTGGATCGAGCATCTCGTCAAGCACGGGTACCGTGTCGACGCGAAGGACACTCCGAACATGACGGAGATCAAGCGCACTCTAGGAGTTCCGAACGCATTGACCGCGTGTCACACCGCGGTCGTGAACGGATACTTGATCGAGGGGCATGTGCCGGCCGCGGATATCGATCGACTTCTGGAGCAGAAACCGCGGATCGCAGGTCTGGCCGTTCCGGGAATGCCAGCGGGATCTCCGGGCATGGAAGGCATGGGAACCCAGCGCTATCAGGTCCTGACTTTCGACAAGAGCGGAAAGACGAAGGTCTTCGCGAGCCACTGACCGACGTCGGGCGCTCTTGCGCCCTGGGGGATGTTTATATATACATTCCTCGTGCATAATTTCCCATCTGTTTCCCAGGCTGGGCTCAACCCCAGGAGAGCCGCTTCCACCTCGTCTCCGACGACGGTGCGGCGCGCGGTGCGCGCGGACGCCGGCCAGATCCTCGACCTGGTGACGCAGTACGCCGAACAGGGATTGATGCTCCTCAGAACGTTCGAAGAGGTCGCCTCCCGAATCGACAACTATGTCGTTGCCACCGACGCTGCCGGACGGGTCATCGCCTGCGCCGCGCTCGAGGAGTACTCGCCATCACTGGCTGAGGTCTCATCGGTCGCCGTGGCGACAGCGCACCAGGGAAAGGGACTGGGCACTCAGGTCGTGCTTGGCGTCGAGCGGTTGGCGCGGGCGAGGGACATCGACGAGCTGTTCGCGCTCAGTCTTACCGACAAATTCTTCCTCTCGCTCTCGTACAAGGCGACGACGATCTCCCGCTACCCCGAGAAGCTGGCGCGCTACGACACGCTATCGAAGTCCGGCGTCGAGATCGTTCCCAAACGCTGCTTCCAGAAGGAGCTCGGGAAATCCTGGAGCGCTCCGCAGCTTGTCGAACAGTCCGCCGCGCCCAAGTCGAGGAAGAGAAAGATCGGCTAAGGGTCGGCGTCGAGGCTTCGGCGCCATCCAACTCCCGCAGTTACCGTTCGACGATATCGGCCAAAGCCTGGCGAATGGTCGGGTCGGAATTCCGCGACAACGCCGAGATCGCGCGACGTTTCAGCTGTGGATTCGGCTCATTGCGCGCGATCCATACGAGCTTGTCGGTCGCAGCCTTGTCGGCGAGACGTGAATAAATGTTGATCAGCGCGCCTCGCAGCTGCGGATCCGGCGTCGGGTCATAAAGCGCGAGCAGCGAGGGAGTCGTTGCTCCGGCACGCGACAGGTACTCCAACGCCCGTCGGCGCGCTTCAGGAGTGAGCTTCTCGTCCCGAACCACGCCAACCAGCCATTGCACGTTGTCGGTTCCGCCAAGCTCGGAGAGCGAAGCAAGGACCGCATCGCGGGAGCGTTGCCCGGTGAGGCGTGGATATAGAGAGCGCAGCAGAACCGCGTCCTGGCCCGTGACATAATTGCGCCCGAGGCCGCGAATCGCGACCGCCAGCAGTTCGTCGGGAAGATCGGTGCGCTGTGCTGTCGAGCGTAGAAACTGGCGCGCCCGCGGATCGCCGGACGACGACAGCACTCTCATGCTCTCTTGCCCGATCCACGAATTGATGTTGCCGCTCGCCAGCTGGACCAGCGGCTGAATCCCGGCTCCGTGATCGAGGCGGGACAAGACCTGGAGTGCTTGCGTGCGGACGCCCTGCACATCGTTCTCGTTGGTCGCGATCTGTACGAGTGCGGCGCCAATTTTGTCCAGCTGCGGCGCGTCGCTGCGGGCCAGACCGGACAGCGCGGCGCGGCGAGTCTCGAGCGGACGATTCTGATCGCGTCCGATCTCGAGGAGTCGCGAGGTCGCATCGACGTTGGCACCGAGGAGAGCGGCGAAGATCGCGTCACGCCCGACTCGTCCGTCGGCACGCGAGGCAACACCGAGGAGATAGTCGGCGGCGTCAGCCGGAGTCACGGTACCAAGATTCGTAACTCCCGCGTCCGCGGCAGCCGGAGGTGCGCCAACGTAATAGCGGAGCGCGACCACGTTCCTGTCGGCAAGATCGACGACGACTCGAGCTGGGCCGGGCTGGCACGGGTCCGCGGTGTTCGTCGAAAACGATCCGTAGAAGTTTCCAGACCCCGTCGAGATGTATGTGCGGCCGTCTCCGCAGACGCCCGGGCGCGCCGGATAACTGAATTGCAGCGAGCGATCGCCAGCAGACGCAATTCGGCTAGCGAGCGACTGCCCGAGTGCGGGCGACGTCGCTGTGGCAATCGCGACGAACGCCGCGACCGCGAGGTGGGAGATGCGCTTAGTCATTTTTGTCTATGATCTCCACTAGAAGCTTTCTGGTTCGGGGATCGTTCTTCCGCGATAGAGCGGAGATCGCGTAGCGTCTCAAGTCTGGATCCGTTCCCGTTCGAGCAATGGTGAGAAGCTTGTCGGTCGCCTCGGGTTCGGCGCGCTGGGCATACAGACTGATCAACTGCTCGCGGAGGGGCCTGTCACCGGCGACGTCGTACATCCGCGTCAGGTCGGCGATTGGGATGGTGGAGCGTCCCGCGTAGCGCAGCGCCATGGCCCGAACTTCGACTGGCTCGTTCTGGTTGCGCACAACCGAGAGCAGCCACTGATCATTGTCGTTCCCGCCGATGCGCGCCACCGCGCGAATTGCGGCCGCCTTCAGGCGCGGAGTCTCGAGACGGGGATAGATCGCTCTGATATACGCGCCGTTGTCGGGCGAATGTTCGCCGTCGACACAGGAGAGAGCTGCGATGCGCAGATTCTCGCTGACATCGGTTCGCTCGATAATCGCCCGAAGGCTCTGCCTGGCGCGCGGATTGTCGCTCCTGCCAAGCGCCGAGATGGCGGCGCGCTGGAGCTCCTCGTTACCGGGCGTGCGCGCCATCTCCTCGATCGTGGAGATCGCCTGATCTCCCGGCATGGCCGCCAGAAAGCGGAGAGCTTCCCCGCGAACTCTGGTGTCGGGATCGTTGCGGGCAGCGCCCATCACGAGATTCGTAGCCTCCGGATCCGTGCGCCGGCCCAGCAGGTAGATCGCCGTGCGCCGCAGGCTCGTGGAGCAGTCATCGCGTCTGGCGAGAAGACGCGCCAGAATCGGAGTAGTCGATTCAGGATCGGTCCGTGCCAGAGAGTTCAGGGCTTCCGCACGTACCGCGAGATCTTCGCGGTCGCAGGCGCCGCCGGGTTGAGAGGCGGCCGCATTGACCAGCTTCATGGCGTTCGGATCACCCTGTGCCGCCAGCGCACCGCGGATCCGCGTCGCCAGCACCGGGGCATCTGTCTTGAGGGACGCCAATCGGTAGCCTTGTCCGCTGTCCTGCAGCGCGTTCAATGCATCGCGGAGATCGGCGGTGCCGCCCAGCCGATAGAGGGCGAAAGCCCGCCAGTAGCGAGCGTCGGACGCGTAGACGGAATTCGGAAACTTCTGGGTGATGTCGCCGAACAGCTGCGCGGCCCGGCGGTACTCACCGCGGTTCAACGCCTCACGCGCGAGACGGTAGAGAGAATCGGCAGGATCGGATTGAGCCCACGCCTTGGGCGGATCGTTGGCGATCCCACTGAACTGGCGTTCGAACGGCGACTGGCCCTGAACCCGTTCTATCGCGTCGAGGGCACGATTCAGTGCGGCACGCGGTGCGACTGAAACCTCATACGGCATCGGCGTCACCGGCTCGATTGCCATCGGAGGCATGGGAGCCAACTCCATCGGCTCGAGCGGTTCCATCACCATTGGCTCGAACGTCATCGAAGGAATCGGGGGAATGGGCGGTATCGGCGGTATGGGAGGTATCGACGGTATCGACGGCATTTCGGGCACGTCAGGCATGTCTGGCATGTCTGGCATATCGGGCATGTCGGGCATGTCGGGCATGTCGGGCATATCCGGCATATCCGGCATATCCGGCATATCCGGCATATCCGGCATATCCGGCATATCCACATCGAAATCCGACATGAAGTTCGGCGGGAGCAGGTCCATGTCCATCTTCATGTCGTTCAGTGCATCGAGCTTCATGTCTTTCAGGGCATCGAGTCGGTCGTTGAGATCGGAGAGGTCCACCGACGGCCACTCGGACGGCATGACCGGGGCTCGCTTCGCCCTCGGCGGACGAGTCGGTTGCACGGTGGACGGCTTTGCGACCGGCGTAGGAGGCACTGGCGCCGGAGCGGGGGTCGGGTTTTGCGCCTCGCTCGAGAGAGCGCAAACGCCGAGCGCCGCCGCGATGAGAGTTGCTCTGATCATCCTTGCCTCATTCTGAGGATTGATTGGTTGCTACGGCTGAATTGAGACGCGAGAGAACGTCCCCCTGTTCGACAGCCTGATGAATAAGATCCAGATCGCCCCTGTTCTTCTCGCTCCGCAGTCTGGCGATCTGCACCAGCACCAGCTCGAGGTCCTCGAGGAGAGAGTGAAGCTTCGGATCCTGCACGGCTGCGGGCGAGTCGATGAGGAGGCGGGTCGTCACGAGGAGGTCGGTCGCCTTGGAGGCGAACGCCGCATCCGTCCTGCCGTTCGCATCCTTTGCCGGAAGCGAGACGAGAAGCGCAGCGGCCTGGCCGAGGTAGCGAGTGGTCTGATCGCGATAGGCGTCAGCGACAGCCGAAGTATCGGAGGTGGCCGAGGCGGGATTTGTCGCGATTGCCGTCGGCGAGGCCGCATTCCCCGCCAAGTTCCCGCCCCGCGGCAGGTAGCGACCAACGCCGATACCGATGATGAGCGCCGCGGCCGCGGCGAGCCACGGAGCGGGCGATGTCATTCCGCGCGTCGCGGAGATCGGCACCGGCGCATTGAAGTGCGCGTCCTCGATAACCGTCCACATCTCGTCGAGAGGTGGCTCCGGCGGAGTGTTGAAGCTCCGCGGCAAATCCTGGAGCACGTCGTCAAAGCGGTTGTCGTCCATCATCTACTCCCTGAATGCAGCAAGCTTTTCCCTGAGCTGCGCTCTTGCCGCGGACAGCCTGCTCTTGCACGTCCCTTCGGGGACGCCCAGGATGCCGGCGATTTCCGCGTGCGTGTATCCCTCGATGTCGTGCATTATCAGCGTCATCCTATAAGCGTCCGAAAGATTGTCCACCGCCCGCGCGATGCATTCCTTGAGATCCGGCTCCGCTTCGGGAGCGGAGAACTCGATCGAACGCGCCTCGTCGAGCAACACTTCACGTGCCATCCGTAGCTCACTTCGCCTCGCGTTGGAAACTACGGTCACTACGATCCGGTGCAGCCAGGTCGAGAACGCGGCATCGCCGCGGAATTGCGAAAGCCTCGAGAACGCGCGTATGAATGTGTCCTGCGTGAACTCCCTGGCCTTCTCCGCGTCTCCGCTCAGTCGATACGCGAGCGAGTACACCCGGGGCGCGTGCGTGTCGTACAGCGTACGCCCGGCCAACCGATCCCCCGCGATAACCCGGGCGATGAGCTGTGTCTCGTTCACGCGGTGGTGTAGCTGCCGCTGATCCTGGTCGCGACCATTTTCTGTAAGGTTCGACACGGGGAATGGCATAAGCGTTCGGTCAGGGCTGGAACTGCAACTGAACGGGTGCCAGAGGTCAGTGGCACAGATGCCAGTTCGTAGTCACTACGCCCTGACTTTACCGATTGGTTTCATGGTACAAGCAACTGCCTGTACCTGAATGCCACCTGGGCAGTCGGGGCGTTGTGAACTAATCACTCGGAACTACGCTACTGACGTCTCGCACCCGTTCAGTTGCAGTTCAACCCGACCTACCTGACTCCCCGTCGATCAACGAGCCCCGCCTCAATCGACATCCTGAGATCGTACGGCACGACCGGCACCGAAAAGTCCGCGCTCCTGTTCCAACCCAGTGATTGGGCATGGACTCGGATCATTACCTCCTGCGCCTCCGCCGGATCGCCGAAAGGGTTCTTT
>DATHGO010000303.1:0-19055 GCA_035317585.1 Gemmatimonadaceae bacterium
TCGAGCCGGCTTCTGCTCACCGTCACCACCGGGAGTGCCAGGTGCGAGTTGACGCCGGTGTCGCCGTGACCTGGGAAATGTTTCCCTGTCGCGATCATGCCGTGATCCTGCAGGCCGTGAATGAATGCGACACCCATCCGCGCGGCGAGTTGTGGATCCTCCCCGTACGAGCGTGTATTGATGACTGGATTGTCCGGATTGTTGTTGACGTCGAGCACCGGGGCGTAGGCGATATGAATTCCGAGTGCGCGCCCCTCGAGTGCGGTGAGACGCCCCTGCTCATAAGCGAGCGTGGTGTCTCGCGTTGCGCCAATCGCCATCTCCGGCGGGAACACGATCGCTCCTCCCAGATCGATGGCGTTGGGGACAAAGTATCCGCCCCGGGCGCGGAATCCGGCACCCGCCTCGAGATCTGCGCCGAACAAAAGGGGGATCTTGCTCATCGATTGCAGCGCGTTCAGCTTCGCGGCCACTTCGATCGGCGAGCCCACCGAGATCGTGAACCCTCCGACCTTTTCCTGCTGGATGTATTGCGTCAATCGCCGCCACTGCGGCGAATCGCCGGACGTGTAATCACCGAATAAGCTCGGCCACACGATTTGCGCGGCTTTCTCACGCAAGGTCATCGAGGCAAGAACCGAGTCCGTCCACCGCGACGAAGCCGTGCCCGTTTGTGCGGAGCCGCCTGTGTTGGTGCCGATCGTCGTACAGCTCGCAGCGAGGAGAACCAGTGCCAACGCAGAAAATCCCTTCGATTTCCGCATCATCAGTGGCTTATCGTCCCTTTCTTGCTCGTATCGATGTCGGCCGAGTCGCCGGTCTTGAAGAGAAACGCCGTCATGTTCTTGGTGAGGAACGACCGCGCCTGTGGATCCATCACGTTGAGCCCGTAGTGATTGATCAGCATCGTCTGCTGCTTGAGCCAATCGGCCCAGCATTGCGTGCAGAGTTCTTCAACGACGCGGGCGCCGATGGGACCGGGAAAAGGAGGCTTAACGAATCCTGCGCGCGTCTGTCCACAGCGCGCACAGCTTACAGTCTCAGGCACCCGCGGTTCTACCTGCGAGCGTACGAGATTTCAGCCAGGCCGAAAATGGAGAGCAGCCGGAGATAGACCCAGCCGATATCGAACTCATACCATTTCGCCTTGAACTTCGCTGAGTGCGGGTCGGCGTGGTGATTGTTGTGCAGCTCCTCGCCACCGAGCCAGATCGCAATGGGCGAAATGTTACGGCTCTCGTCCTTGACGTTGAAGTTCCGATAGCCGACGGCGTGGCCGACGCCGTTGATGATTCCCGCCGCCCAGAACGGGATCCAGATCATCTGGACGCCCCAGACGACTGCTCCCACGAAGAACCCGAACAGGTAAACGTCGACCGCGAGCATGACAAGGATGCCAACCCAGTTGAGCGGAGAGAGCAGGTGTCTCTCCAGCCAGTCATTTGGAGTACCCTTTCCATATTTATCGAGAACCCCGGGCGAGCGGACGGTCTTTCTATAGTAGAAGGCCCCTTTCAGAATGATGTTGCGCAGGCCTTCCATTAACGGGCTATGTGGATCGCCCTCGCGGTCGGCAAACGCGTGGTGCTTGCGATGGCAAGCGACCCATTCCTTGGTCACAATGGCGGTCGAGAGCCACAGCCACAGCCGCATTGGTAGGGCGGCAAGGAAGTGCAGCTTGACGCCGCGGTGGGTCTGAGCGCGGTGCAGAAACAGAGTGACGGACACATTGGTGAGATGTCCCGCAACTATTACGAACAGGATCGGCTTCCACCACGCCGTCGCCCAGCTTCCAAAATCCGGCATTACTTGCTCCAGTTATCTAAGTCTTGACTTGCTTTTCAATGTACCCGAACGGCACCTATAAACCAAACGAACCACATCACTGTCTCGTCACGGGCCCAGTCGGATTCGCGGGCGGTGGTGTGCCCCACGTGTCATTGGAGGGATTCCAGTCCGGAACCGACGGATCGGGCCAGAGTCGCACGCCGATGACGTTTCCACGCACCGGAATCACGGCATCGAAGCGATTGCCACGTGCCCAGATATTCACAGGCAGAGAGAATTCCTGGGCCTTCCCATCGGCATACGCAACCCGCAGTCGCACCGGAAACGGGATTGATGTGAACCGGTGAAGCGCTATCGTCGCGAACAGTTGTCCTTCTGAGGTCCGTGTTGCTACGCTGTCGATGCCAATGTCGAGGACATCCGTCGTGTAGAAGAAGCTGTGCCAGAACCAGGAGAGATCCTCACCCGCCGAATTCTCGATACTGCGGAAGAAATCCCCAGGCGTGGGATGTTTGAACGCCCAGGTTCTGATGTATTCCCTGAAGGCGGTGTCGAAAAAGTCCGGTCCAACCACGTGATTTCTCAGCGTCAGCAGCACGAGAGCCGGTTTTCTATAGCCGATCGCTCCCAGAGCGTTTGGATCGATGTTGTCCGGCGCCGTCATCAATGGAGACTGAGTTCCCCGCGTTACAGCGTCGGCCCAGTTTCGAAGATAGCCCGGATACGCGTTCTGCCCGGGGTAGCGGGCCTCGTTGGCAAACGCGTTCAGGTAGGTGTTGAATCCCTCGTCCATCCACGCGTAGCGCCGCTCGTTGGAGCCGACGATCATCGGGAACCACTCATGACCGTGTTCGTGATTGATGGTGCCGAAGATTGATGCGGGGTCGTCCGTCCCGTATCCGACCATCACGAACATCGGGTATTCCATTCCACCAACCGGTCCGGCGACGCTCGTGGCCTGTGGGTAAGGGAATGGGAAAAAGAGTTGCGAGTACTGCCTGATGGTCCACTGCGTCTGTTCGGCAGCCTGTTCCCACGCCTTTCCGGCTTTCGGAAATTCATAGTAGGCCTGCGTCAGAATTCCGTTCCAGCTGGTTGCGTCCCATCTGAAGTCCGGAGCGCCTGCCCACGCCACATCGTGAACGTTCCGCGCACGGAACCGCCACGTCCTTGTGCCTGGCCTTGACTGTGTCCTCGCGGCCGCTGCTTCGGACTGGGTGATGATTTGAATTACATCGCTGCTCCGCGATGCGATCGATAGCCTGCGTCGTTGCTCGGAGCTTAGAACCTCGTCTGGATTCTGAAGCACGCCGCTGCCCGCGATTACATATCCGGCCGGAGCCGTGACTGAGTAATCGAAGTCGCCGAATTCGAGATAAAACTCACCCTGGCCCAGATACGGATCCGTGTTCCAGCCGCGGACATCGTCGTACACGGCCATCCGCGGATACCACTGCGCGATCTCGTAGAGTGCGCTGTCCCGTCCCATCCGATCGGATCCGTGCTCCGGGACCTTGAACGAATAGCGGATGGAGATCGTCGCCTTTCCACCACGGGGAACCAGAGGCGAGGGGAGATCGAGACGCATCATGGTGTCGTTGATCCTCGGGCGGAGGGATGTGCCGTTCACGCGCACGTCGCTGAAGTTGTATCCGCCCTCGAATCCCCTTACGCCCCAACGCGAATCGGCGGGGAAAAGCGCTGAACCTTTGCTGCCGTTGCGATAGAGATTCTGATCGACCTGAACCCAAACGTAACGAAGCGTGTCGGGAGAGTTGTTCGTGTACCTGATCTCGACGGAGCCGGTGATCCCGGTGGTGCCGGTATCGAGAGTGGCCGTGATGGTGTAGTCCGCGCGCTGCTGCCAGTAATCAGGACCCGGCGAGCCGCTCGAAGAGCGGTACCGGTTCGGCCCGGGCCAGTCGATCCGGTTCGTCGTTGCAAATGGATCGTCACGCTGTGTATCGAATACCGGGCGGGCAGGTAGTGCCGCTGCCGACGCGTCGCCGGTTGGAGTCTCCATCCGCACCGGGGCGAGCACCACTGGACGCTGCTGCGTACACGCAGTCAGAGCTACAAACATTAAAGCGTATGATTTCACTTCCGAGCGCCGTCGTTTGAGAAAGGTTCGCAAATGTGCCCTCGTTGTTGAGCAACGTAAGGGCCATCGCGCGTTAGGCGTACACTTGCATTACTCGGGTGCTCCCGGTACCCTCTCCGCAATGGCTCGTCAAAAAGGCTTGGAGTCCCTCGTAGAAGGGCGCGCGACATCTGAGGGCACGCGCCGGTTTCAAGAGCGCTTCGTCGAGGCTCAGGCGGATCATTTCTATCGCCCCATCGGCGGAGGTGCCTTCGTCTCCTCACTCGGATTCGGAACCTATCTCGGCGACTGCGACGACGCTGAGGATGCCCGGTACACAGCGGCTGCCAGGGCCGCGCTCGAGAGAGGTGTGAACCTGCTCGATACCGCGATCAACTATAGATGCCAGCGGTCTGAGCGCGCGATTGGGCAGGCTGTACGCATAAGCATCGCGAACGGTGGCATCCGCCGGGACGAGGTTGTCGTTTGCACCAAGGGCGGATATATCCCGCTCGACCGAACGCCACCCGCCACCAAGGAAGGGTATCGGGGTTTTCTCGACAGCGAGTACTACCGGCCCGGTGTGATGCAGCCCACTGACGTCGTATCCGGCGGCCACTGCCTCGCGCCGCGCTATCTTGACGATCAGATCGAGCGCAGCAGAAAAAATCTCGGGCTCGGCGTCATTGACATCTACTATCTCCACAATCCCGAGCAGCAGTTGGATGCACTGCCTCGGCCCAGGTTTCTGACCGTCATGCGCGACGCGTTTATGGCGCTCGAGAAGCAGGTCA
The DNA here is from genome assembly GCA_035317585.1 of Gemmatimonadaceae bacterium. GTDB lineage: Bacteria > Gemmatimonadota > Gemmatimonadetes > Gemmatimonadales > Gemmatimonadaceae > UBA4720. Next base: position 4,663 of record DATHGO010000303.1, read on the forward strand.
CCCGGGGGGTGATTGGGAGTTACGGGTGCGCAACGTGGAATGGACTCAGGGTCCCGCCCGAAACGAGGAATCATTTGAGCCTCGAGGAACTGGTGGCGATGGCGCGGGACGTAGCGGGTGCCGATCATCACTTCAAGGTCGTCCAGCTTCCAATCAACCTGGCGATGACCGAGGCAGTCCGGGTCTCCACTCAGTGCGTGCGAAACGATCGCGTTACTCTACTCGAGGCAGCCAACCGTCTTGGCATCTCGGTGGTGGGAAGTGCGACGTTGATGCAATCACAGCTGACGCGAGCGCTCCCTGAGCAGGTGCGGTCCGCCTTTCCCGGATTCGAGACCGACGCCAGGCGCGCGATAGCGTTTTCGCAGTCGCTCCCAGTGGCCGCCGCGTTGGTTGGGATGAAATCGGTCTCTCACCTCGACGAAAACCTCGCGCCGCCAAAGATCAGCTAAATGGGGGCCCCTTCACATCATCGACCTGAAGGCGGATTCAGGAATCCCTGGCCGTCCGCGCAATTGCACGGGTTCATGGACTTTCTCAAGTGGTCGTTGATCGAGAGACGGAGAAATCCGCGCCGCCCTGATCCCGACCCGCGCACATTCGCGCGGGTCGCACCGGAGTTTGTAGTGCCACGAGCCGCGCCGGATCAGCTCACGATCACGTGGGTCGGACATACGAGCTTCCTGCTCCAGATCGCGGGGCTCAACGTTCTCACCGATCCCATCTGGAGCGAGCGCGCTTCGCCATTGCAGTTCATCGGGCCTCGCCGCTGGGTCCCGCCAGCCGTGGATTTCGATCGCTTGCCGCCGATCGACGCCGTGGTTCTCTCGCACGACCATTACGATCACCTCGATGCCACGACCATCTCACGCATCGCCGGCCGTTATCCCGCGGTGGCGTGGTTCGCACCACTGGGCCTGGGCACATTCCTGCGTACCCGCGGAGCCCGAGAGGTGACGGAACGAGATTGGTGGGAGGAGAGCGTGATCGGAACGCTGCGCCTGACTTGCGTTCCAGCCCAGCATTTCTCCGGCAGAACGCTCGGCAGCCGCAACAACACTCTCTGGTGCGGGTGGACGCTCCGGTCACCACATCAGGCACTTTTTTTTGCCGGTGATACCGCCCTTCATCCCGATTTTGGGACAATCGCCCAGCGCTGTGGACCGTTCGATGTAGCGATCCTGCCGATTGGAGCCTACGAGCCCCGCTGGTTCATGGGCCCGGTGCATATGAATCCTGACGACTGCGTGAAAGCGGTCGCTCAGCTGGCGACAGCGCAAAACGATAGACGTCTCATCGTGACTGCGGCCCATTGGGGAACGTTCAAGCTGACCGACGAGCCGATGGACGAGCCGCCGGCGAGAATGCGAGAGCAGTGGCAAACAGCGGGGCTCGCCGCCAACGATCTCTGGATCATGCGACACGGTGAGACGCGCAAAATCTGGTAATCACAACGCGCAGGGCGCGATGTAGGCCTGCACCGGATACGGAGTCTCACAGCTTTGTTGTGCGCGAATCTTGCTATCCGTTCTACGAACCCTCCTACACGGAGCCTTCCCATGGCTGCAGCCAAGAAATCCAGTCGGTCAAAAAGCGGTAGAAAGCGGTCGCGGTCCGGATCCTCCGGACGCAAGCGTGGAGGTTCAAAGCGCACGACTAAACGCAGCGCGCGGAAATCCTCGCCCAGACGCAAGAGCAGCGGACGCAAGGCCGCTGGACGCAAGACGAGCAGCAGAAAGCGGGCTCGTCGTAGATCGCAGTCGCCTGTAGCTCGCGTGAAGCGCGTTGCCACTGGGGTCGTTCACCAGGCTGCAGACTTGGGCGAGCGCGCGGTCGACACAGTTACTGAATTCGTACAGGACCGCTTCTAGCTTTAGAGTCGTTCGACAGCCGCTCTGCTATTCGGCGGCTGTCGCGCTACGGCTGTTGTGTGCCCGCAGCCACTTCTCGACTTCGCTGAATACGCGCTCGCGGCCATAGTCGACGGTGATGATGTGTCCCGCACCTTCGGTCCAGACGAGTTTTTTTTCTTTCGCTCCGAGCTCCTTGAGCGCGAATTCCGCGACGTCGGGGGGGATGCGCGGGTCTTCCCGGGACTGCACAATCAGAGTCGGAGCTCTCACTCCAGGAAGCGCTTTCCTCGCGCGATTCATCACTGTCGACAGCTCATAAAGCGCCCTTCCCGTCACGGCGCCATAGGCGAGGTTTTTCTCGCGCTCGATCGGATCGTGAATCGAACGGGGATTCCTTCCGTTTAGCTCTCCAGCGAATCTTCCCCAAAGCCAGTGCGTTGCCGCAGCGATACGGAGCAGCCGGGGCATGCCCAGATAGGGCGCGATGAGAATCAGAGCCGAAACATTCTGGAACTCAGCGGCGAGCAGAACAGCCAGTGCTCCACCCATCGAAAGTCCAACGACGCTGACGGCGTTGCTCCGGTCTCGCATCTCGAGCAGTGAGCTCCTTGCCGCATCGATCCATTCGTCGGCGCGGGATCTGGTGAACGCTTCCATCGTGCGTCCGTGTCCCGGCAGCAACGGCACGAGTACGCTGTACCCGCCCTTGTGCAATCTGCGCGCAAGAAGCGAGAGCGTCTGTGGAGTGTCTCCAAAACCATGCAGGAGGAGGACTCCGTGTGAGCCCTCCTCCTGCAGATCGATCGTTTCGGCCCCTTTCAGAACCGCGGCCAGGTCAGCGTCTCGCCGATCGACCATTCATCCTCATCACCGGGACATTTCCCTCGCTACAGGAACCGTCGATTCCCTGTCCCCGTTTTTTCCGAGCGTAGATGTCAACGAACCGGGTTCGATCAGGAAAGTCATACCCTTTCTCTCCGCGATGCCAGCCGACACCAGGCGGCTGAGCGCCAGCGCAATCGACTCTCTCGTCGCACCGACCATCTCGCACAGGAGCCGATGATGCGTGTTCTCCAGCTTGAGGCGGCCATCTGATGTCGTGAAGCTGCGGTCAGTGCTGAGATGCGTCAGCGTGGATATCAGACGTTGATCTACGTTCAGCGCCGCCAGCTCGTGAAGCTTCTCGAGCAGATAAGAGCGCTCCGACATTATCTGCGACAACAGCGGAATCGTCTGGGCCGGACTTTCCCTGACGAAAGCGCGGAACTGTGCCGCGCTCAGGAACATGGTCTTCGTCTCTTCCGATGCGCTCGCGTCCGTGACGTATTGACTGTACGGAGAAAGGCCTTCGCTTCCGAATGTCTGTCCGGACGTGGCGATGAGAGGAACGAATCCACGTCCGACTTTTATCTTGTTGCGCAAAACGACGTGACCGTCGAGTACGATGAAGACGCCGTCTGCCGGAGCGCCGCGCTGATAGAGTTGAAATCCGGGAGGCCAGTTTGCTTTCGCGCCGTACGCGCCGATGGGCGCTACTTCGTCCGAAGTGAGACGTGAGCGTCGCACCCCTGTCTGCCCGTTTCTCGTCTGGCTGTCTTTCATTTCGTTTCTCGTCGAGCGGTCATCTAACGCAATGTCCGGGCCCGGCCAGGACGAGAGATGACTTCGCGTTTCAGCTTTTCTTTAGCAATTCCGTCGCCATCCGTAATGCGCGCGTCGCAGCGTCAAAACGCTGGGCAAGATCCGTCAGCTCTTGTCCGACAGCGCCCTGATCACCAAGCCGGATCGCTTCATTCACCGACGGTAAGACCATTGTTGAATAGCCGTTGTTCTCGTCTGCGGCGTAAATGAGGTTTCTGAACCACGGCCTGGTCACCAGCCCCTGTGGTCTTGTAAGCTGCCGTTCAACTTCGAGCAGAGTCGCGTTGACCTGCTTCGCTGTTCCTGTTGCCAGCTGAGCCGTAAGAGCTCGGTCCCTCGCGGCACTGAACATCGAGGCCGCATCCTCCATTCGCGCAATCGCCGTGGTCAGTCCGGCGGCCGAGAGTTTCAGGTGCTTGTCGGCAATTGCCTGATCAACCTGTGCTCCGAACCGCCGCATTGTTCGGGCGAATTCCACGTAGTCGTACGGCAGGATGTCGGCATTCGCGATGCGCAGCAGCGTCGCAGCTCCAATGCGCGCCGCGGTCGCGTGAACCTCAAAGTTCGGGTCGCCGAACTTCGACATCCAATGATATGAATCGTACGCCGAGTGATAGACACCTTGCGGTCCGCCAAAACCCCAATCGGCGATTGGAATGCCCAGATGGTTGTAGAAACCGGCGAAGTCAGAGCCTCCACCGGGATCACCCATTTGTGGCTCGAGTGAATCCGCCGCCAGGTTGGCGCGTTTCCTCCAGACGTCGTACACACTGCCCTGGTGGCTCGGATCAGGCACCTGCTTCGTTACATCGCGCAACAGTGCCCGAAGCGATGGCGATCCACCGCCGCTGAAATTCGGGCCCTGTGCGACGTCATCCTGATTGAGATAGGCGACGGCACTCCTGCTCAATCGCAGTGAGTCATCTTCCACGTACTCCGTCGATCCGAGCAATCCCCATTCTTCTGCGTCCCACGTCGCGAACACTATCGTGCGCTTCGGTCGCTTGCCCGCCTTCACCTGCTCCGCGATTGCGCGCGCCGCTTCCAACACGCTCACGGTACCGCTCACGTTGTCCGCCGCGCCTGGTCCCCATGCATCGCGGTGTCCGCCGATCATCACGATCTCATCCGGGAATTCGCTCCCGCGAACGATCCCGAAGGTATCCCAGATTTCCTTGTAAGGATTCGTTGTGGCGTCGGTCGTCACCGCCATTCGCGCTTGCACAGGGCCGGGACCGACGTGGTATCGGAAAGGAAGGCCTCCCTGCCACGGCTGTGGGATTGATTTCCCCGTCAGTTCGCGCAGAAGCTCGGCGGCGTTTCCATAAGAGATGGGCAGCACCGGAATGTGAGGTACTTCCATCTGTGCCAGCGGGATCCGCTTCGCGTTTACCGTGCTTGGATAACCTGGCGTGCTCGGGTCACCATTGGGGTTCATGACGCTTCCGCGCTGAATCCCCTGCGACGGCCTCATTGGACCGACGGGATATACGTCTCCCCGCACGTAGCCATCGTCGGCGGGGTCGCTGTAGATAAGCAGCCCGACAGCTCCATGCTTTTCGGCCTCTCTGGCCTTGATACCACGGTACGACCGGCCATAACGCGCGATCGCGATCTTTCCCTTAACCGAAACGCCCATCGAGTCGAGTTGCGCGTAGTCCTCGATCAGCCCGTAGTTCACATACACCACGTCACCACGCACATCTCCGGCTGCGCCATAACCGTTGAAAGGCGTCACCTGGGGAAAGGCAACCGATGTCGTGTCCTCTGGAATCGGACCCTCCTGCAGATTGAGCTCGATCGGATTGGGCGCGATGCGCCACACTCGGGTACTCAGCGGGTGGGGCATCCATACGCTGTATGAGCGCACTTCCGTCTCGAGGCCCCACGATTTCATCTGACTCACCACGTAGTCGCGCGTGCGCGCCTGCGCTGGAGTTCCAGCCATGTGAGGCTGGAAAGAGAGAAACTTCGAGTGCGCGGATGCGCTCGTCGGCGATGGACGGCTGATCGCATCGGCTTCCGTAGCGCGTTCGGCCGCTGCCGACTGGGCCGAATATCCGGGACTCGTCTGCGCGCCAAGCGGAAGAGCGAGCACGAGTGTCACTAGGAGCGCGAGTTTTCTGGGCATTTCCTTACAGATACCTGTGTTTGGGTTTGGTGCCGTTGAAGAAGCGGTGTCTATTCGTCAAGCTGTTCGAGAGCGGCAGTGATGGCTTCCCGAAGTCTGGATTCGCCGTCTGCTCCTGGTGCAACGCTGCCAGCGAGCGAATTGAATTTGGATAACATCTCTTCGTCCACGTATTTCTCGGGGTGCCGTACACCGAGCGACTCAAGAGAGCGAACGGCCAACCGTCGCAGGAGCGACAGGGTGGAGCTTTCCAGCCCTGCCAGCGATCGCGGATCGGCGGGCGTTGCCACCAGTGCGCGGTCACGCTTGCGCCTCGGGGCCTCGAGTAGAGCGGAGATCGATCCCAGCTTCACGACGAAGGATCCCGGTGTATGCTCCCGCCACTCGCTTACGACACCACGTCTGCGCAGAGCCGGCAAGAGCGCGACGATCGCCGCGCGTACGGCGGAGACTCCGCCAGGACTTTGGTTGCCGCGTCCGGTTATCAGCAGCACCTCGCTTGACCGAGCGACCTGTCGCTCGCGCAACCATGCTTCGGCACGATGGCGCGCGTCAGCGGCAGTTGGCAGAGATTCTCGAAGATTCAGAATGTTCTTCGGGCCGAACTCGGCCTCGTCAAAAGCCTTCCAGACGGAATGAAGCGAGACCCTGCCGGATCGCATTCTTGTGGTAATCCTGGTCTTCTTACTTGCACTGCGCGGGCGCGCCCGCGGCGAGTCCAAACGCCGTTGTGACGGCTATTTTCCAGCCCTCGGGCGTCCTCACGAAGATCCGCTCGGAGACGCCGCTCGAGGTCGTGTCCTTCTGCGTCACGGTGTAGCAGTAAGCGCCGTAGACGACCCCGGGGGCAATTGGCAGCACGCGCAGATTCCTGGCGACGAGAGTATCGGGCCACGTCGAATCGCGCCGTGCACTCCAGCCCTCGTACCCGAGTTCGAGTCCCGCTGGTCCATTGCGTCCCAACGTTGCCGTGTGAAGATAGGTGGCGAGATACCGCGCGCGGTCACGTTTGTGTATGGCGTCTATGTTCTCTTCGAACAGGCGCCGCGCCTCGACTGTATCGGACGCGGCTGATACTGACGGTGACTGACCAGTATTGGCCGACATGGGCGTGCACCCGATAGCCACAAACAGCGCGATTAGTCGGCGGGACGAGAGTCTCGTCGATGCCATACATCTCTGGGGAAAATGTCCCCGCAATCTTAACCGGAGACGCGGTGATTGGCGACTCCGGTTCCGGGCTAATGGCCGATGATGCTCTCGAGGATATGCACGCCACGCATCAGATCGTCCCGATCCATTACGAGCGGTGGAAGAATGCGTAGCGTGTGCTCTCCAGCCGTGAGCGCCAGCAGACCTTCGTCCCAACCGCGCTTCACGATTTCGTTCGCCGACTCGACCACGTCGAGACCCCAGATGTAGCCGGTTCCGCGAATGGCTCGCACTTTTCCGGAGCGTCGCGCGACCGCGTCGAGCTGCTCCCCGAGCCACGCTCCATTTTCACGGACGGCGCTGAGCAGAGACGGATCCGACAACCGGTCGACGACGTACCCCGCAACAGCTGCCACGAGAGGCCCGCCGCCAAACGTCGTTCCGTGATCTCCCGGTTGGATTGTCGTTGCGATTTCCTCTGACACGAGAACCGCACCCATCGGCAACCCGCCAGCCAGAGGCTTGGCAAGCGTCACCATATCGGGAACGACTCCAATGCTCTCGTACGCGAAAAAGTGTCCGGTCCGCCCGAGACCGCATTGAATCTCGTCGAAGATGAGGGCAATCTCTCGCTCCTCGGTCAGAGTGCGGAGGCGGCGGAGAAAATCGGAATCGAGCACACGCACTCCTCCCTCGCCCTGGATCGGCTCGACGATCAGCGCGGCAACCGTCTCTCCATCGAGGGCGGTATCGAGATCACGAAGGTCGCGCTCGCAGATCGAGACCCCGCCGGCGAGCGGGCGAAACGGTGCACGATAGGAGGGACGATCGGTGGCGGCGAGAGACGCGAAGAGCCTGCCGTGAAAGCTTCCACGCAGGGCTATGATCTCGACTTTTGCATCGCTGCCCGTCTTCCGGGCCCACCGCCTCGCGAACTTGAACGCGCCTTCGTTCGCCTCCGCCCCTGAATTGCAGAAGAACACCTTCGACGCGAATGACCGCTCAACCAGCTTGGCGGCGAGCTGCTCACCGGGCGTGGTTCGATAGAGGTTGGATGTGTGGATCAGACCCGTGCTCAGCGCCTCGCTGATCACCTGCGCGATTCCCGCATCCCCGTAACCGAGCGCATTCACCGCGATCCCGCTTGCAAAATCGAGGTAGCGCTTGCCATCGGAGTCGATGAGCTCCACGCCATCTCCCATCACCAGCTGCATCGGTGCGCGTTTGTAGGTTGCAAGCAGCGGTGACGCTTCCGAAGACGACATGGTCACGACTTCCTCTTCCAACGTGATTGCGCTCATAAGACAACGCTCTGAGAATGGGTAATGAAGGTACCGCGCTCGCCATCGCTGACGCCGGCAAGATCACAGATTCTTACGCGAGCAACCCCGGCAATGAGGGCGGCCTGAGCCGACTCGAGCTTGGCCGCCATGCCGCCGACAGCGATGCCGTTTGCCGTAAGCTCGCGGGCGGTTTCAATGCTCAGATTCGAAATGACTTCGCCCTCGCGATCGTGAACGCCTTCGACATCGGCGATCAGCAGCAGCTCCTCGGCCTCGAGCGCGACGGCTATAGCAGCAGCGGCATCATCGCCATTGACGTTTAGCGGACCGCCTTTCGGGCTGCTCGCGTTGTATCCAACCGGAGATATCACAGGTAAGTACCGTGCTTTCAGCAGAGTCCGAAGGAGGCCCGCCTTTACCAGGACGGGCTGACCCGCGAAGCCGAGAGACACCGCGTCGATCAGCTCCGCACCGATGAGAGCACCATCTTCTCCCGATATCCCCACCGCCGGCAGACCGGCAGCGACCAGCGCGTTCACGAGTCGCTTGTTGACGACGCCTGATAGCACCATGCGCAGAAGCTCGAGATCTCCCTCCGAGGTAACACGGCGTCCACCGACGAATGCCGCTTCCCTTCCCAGCGCACGCTGCATTGCGGACATCTCGTCACCACCGCCGTGGACCACGCAAAGCTCACCAGGCTCGGTATCCCACGCCTCGCGAAGCGTTGTTGTCAGGAAAGGATCGCTCTGTGCCCGTCCGCCAATTTTCACGACACGCATCATGCCGGTAACCCCGCCTGCTCGTTCAGGCCCAGCAGAACATTCGCGTTCTGCAGCGCCTGCCCCGCGGCTCCCTTTACCAGGTTGTCGATTGCCGAAATTATGATGAGCGTGGGCTGGCGCACGTTGGCTGCCTTGGCAACGCTCAGACGCACAACGTTCCGGCGCACAACGTCCTTCAGCGACGGCGGTTGGTCCGCGATCTCGATGAATGGTTCCCCACGATAACAATCGCGCCAGAGCTCGGATGGATCGTTTGCGTACTCGTTCACCGGAATGGTGATCGTCGCGAGAATTCCCCGAGCGACCGGAAGCAGATGAGGTGTGAACAGTATATCGTTGTCACGCCCACCCAACTCCTTGGTCACCGCTTGCATTTCGGCGATATGTCTGTGCTCATTCCCCACCGCGTATGCGCGGAAGTCCTCCGCGACTTCGGCAAATAACAGATCTGGACGAGCCGAATATCCCGCGCCTGTAACGCCACTGGCAGCGGACACGTTTATGGTAGCACCCGGCACAACCCAACCTTCCTTGAGCAGTGGAGCAATGGCGAGCAGAATGGCGGTCGGGTAGCAACCTGGGTTCGCCACAATCTCCGCCCCCGGAATCTTCGCGCGCATGAGTTCGGTGAGACCGTAAGGCGCCTCAGTCTGATTAGTTGCCGCGTTTGTCCCCGGCCGGAAATCGGACGAGAGATCCACGACACGTGCTCCGCTGGCACGTGCATTTCCGACCCATTTGGCCGATGCGCCATGCGGAAGCGCTGTGAAGACGACCTCCGCTTTATTCAACGGCGCGTCTTCTGTCGCGACATAAGTCACTTCAGTAGCTCCGATACGAGCGCGTTGCCCCCGTTGCTCGTTGGCAGATGCAAAGGCGAGCTCGAGCGTGGGGTGCCGCGCGATTAGCCCGCACAGCTCCCGACCCGCGTACCCACTCGCACCGAGGACTCCAACCGGAACTTTATGCATAAAGAATGCATAACATTACACTCCTTGCCCGTCAATGATCCGGCCTGTCTGCTCGCGCAATCCTGTCGGCCGTGCTAAACTCAATTCCGTGGCCAACAAGCGCGAACGACACGACACGATCCTCGAGATCGTAGACTCTCGAGTCGTGAGCAGCCAGGAGGATCTCCGCAAGCTGCTGCTCCAGCGCGGCTGGGACGTGACCCAGGCAACCCTTTCTCGCGATCTCCGGGAATTGCGGCTAGCCCGGGTCCCGACTCCCGAAGGCGCCAGATACGCGATTACCGACGGTAGCATAGAGGAGAGCAGAGCCGCGCTCGATACATTGCTGCCGCAGCTCTTCCTCCGGATCGACGGCGTAAGCGAGATGCTGGTACTTCGCACTGTTCCTGGAGGTGCACAGCCAATTGCCGCTGCTCTCGACGGCGAGGGGTGGTCCGATGTCCTCGGCACCGTAGGGGGGGATGACACGATCCTGATCATCTGCCGCTCCGTTGCGGCCCGTGAGCGCGTTCTCCGACGCCTTAAAGCCCTCGCCGGAGAGCCAGGGTAAAGTCTTGACTGGGCTGGCCAGACCGATTAAATATTCAGTCATTCTGTATACTTATTGACTGAGGCGCCCGTGATCCGTACGATTGCCCTTGCCTACTCCGGTGGGCTCGATACATCCATCATCGTCCCCTGGCTTAAAGAGCGCTATGGCGCTCGCGTCATTTGCATCGCCGCGGATATCGGCCAGGGCAATGAGCTGGAGGGAGTGCGGGCGAAAGCGATCGCATCGGGTGCCGATGAGTGCTACGTCGAAGATCTGCGCCAGGAATTCGTGGAACAGTTCGTGTGGCCCACCCTCCGCGCTGGCGCTATCTACGGTCGCAAGTACCTCCTCGGCACCTCGATGGGACGTCCTCTAATCGCACGCCGGCAGGTTGAGATCGCGCGCCAGGTGGGGGCAGATGCCCTTGCCCACGGCTGCACCGGCAAAGGGAACGACCAGGTTCGCTTCGAGCTGACCTACGCCGCTTTTGCGCCGGATCTCCCGATCATCGCGCCCTGGCGCGAGTGGGACATTCGGAGCCGCGAGGACGCGATTGCCTACGCCGAGTCGCGCAAGATTCCCGTTACGGCGACGAGGGATAAGATCTATTCCCGCGACCGGAATATCTGGCACATCTCTCACGAGGGTGGCGTACTCGAGCAACCCGGAACTCCACCGCCCGCCGACCTTTTTATGCTGACGACCGCGCCGGAGAAAGCTCCTGATGAGCCCGAGGAAGTCGCCATCGGGTTCGTCAATGGGACTCCGATGTCTGTGAATGGTACGGAGCTGGATGCCGTGGACCTGGTCGTCGCTCTCAATACGATTGGCGGACGGCACGGGGTCGGACGTATCGATCTCGTCGAGGATCGCCTCGTCGGGATGAAGTCGCGCGGCGTGTACGAAACCCCCGGCGGCACTCTGCTCTATTCAGCTCACAGCGAGTTGGAGCAGCTTGTGCTCGACCGTCGGACTCTTGCCGCTAAGGATAACATTGCTCCACGCTACGCGGATCTCGTGTATGAAGGCCGCTGGTGGACGACCGAGCGTGAGGCGTACGACGCTTTTGTGAATGTGACCCAGGAACGCGTCACCGGATCGGTGACACTCAAACTCTACAAGGGCGTCGCCTCGGTGGTGGGTCGCGAGAGTGACTATGCTCTTTACGACGAGCGCTTTGTTACATTCGGCGAAGATGACGTTTACCAGCAGAGTGACGCTGCGGGGTTCATACGGCTGTACGGACTTTCCGCGCGCGTCCGCGCCATCCGGGATCAGGAGTTGGCAGCGGCTGCCCAGCGTCAGAGCGAGACGAAAGAGCAGGAGCCCGCGACACTGGCCATGGCCTGACCGGCAAGGAGATCAGTATGTCGGACCACTCATCGCACAAGCTTTGGGGTGGACGGTTCTCGATCCCTACTGCAGCTGCCCTGGAGGCGCTCAACCGCTCCATTGGCACAGATTACCGTCTTTGGCCGTTCGATATCAATCTATCTCAGGCTTGGGCGGTGGCCCTTTGGGGGGCCGGAGTCCTGACGCTCGAGGAAAGCAAGAAGATTGAGCGCGGGCTCGCTGCAGTTGGGCAGAAGCTCGCTGCTGGCGCTCAGCCGCTTCCATCGGACGAAGATGTGCACACGCTGATCGACCGAATGCTTCACGATGAAGTGGGCGAAGTAGCGTCGAAACTCCATACCGGCCGTAGTCGGAATGATCAGGTCGCCACCGCGACCCGCCTCTGGTCGATGGACGCGAGTGCGAAGCTCGATACAGCCGTCCGCACTCTTCAGCAGGTAATGCTCGATCACGCTGTGACGCTCGACGACGTGCTGATGCCGGCATATACACACCTTCAACGCGCCCAGCCCGTAGCCGCCGCACACTGGATGTTGTCGCACTTCTGGCCGCTCGAGCGGGATCGAGCACGGATTGCTTCGGCGTCACGTGCTGCGGCGGTATTACCGCTTGGCTCGGGTGCGATCGCTGGATGTGCGTTCCCGATCTCGAGAGTTCTTCTCCAGGGTAGTCTCGGTTTCAGCACCGTGTCGCAGAACAGCATTGACGCCGTTGGTGACAGAGATTTCGTGGCCGAGTTGTTGTTCACGGTGGCGATGACGGCTACGCATCTTTCGCGACTCGCCGAAGACCTGATCATTTACGGGTCGAGCGAATTCGGATTCGTTCAATTCGGTGACGCGTTCACGACGGGCTCGAGCATGATGCCGCAGAAGCGCAATCCCGATGCGCTGGAGCTTGCTCGTGGTTCAGGTGCGCGCGCCATTGGGGACCTGACGACACTTCTGGCGACGCTCAAGGGATTACCCAGCGGCTACAACAAGGACCTCCAGGACGACAAGCGCGTGTTGTTCGACGCTGTCGACACGATTATGCTCGTGCTGCCAGCTGTAGCCGGCGCGCTGCAGGAGATTCGCTTCAACGCCAAGCGAATGCGCGCGGCGCTGTCGAGCAGCATGATGGCCACCGATCTCGCCGACTATCTGGTGGAGAAGGGAGCCACTTTCCGCGAGGCTCATTCCTCAATCGGCTCATTGATTCGCGAAAGTGAGCGCGAAGGCTGCGAGCTCGATGGCCTGCCCCTCGCATCGTTCAAGGCCGCGCATTCACTGTTTGGTGACGACGTTCTTGACTGGCTCGACCCCGCGCGCTCAGTGGCGCGTCGTGATGTTCCCGGCGGTACGGGTCCGACCGCACTCAGCGCACAGCTTCGCTCCGCGCGTGAAGCTCTCCGGCCCGCAACAGATGCGGCGCGCGGGAACGAGTTGGTGCTTCGGGCAGTCTAGGAAGCGACAATTCAAGGAAAGAATGCGCACAATGATGCGCATCTTTCTCTCAAAACTTAGAACATCAACCCGAATGTAATCGGGACGAAGTGGATTACTCCGCCTTTCGTGGGCTCACGGGAGATGAAGTGATATCTCGACTCGATGAAGCTCGCGATCGGCCCTAATCCGAACGTAAGTCCGGCTCCAACATTCAGTCCGCGGTGATTCTCCGACTTCGAGCCGGCAACGTCGAGCCTTGTGTTGTACAACCCTCCACCAGCCACGATGTAGCTCTTGACAGTGGTTCCCGGAAAAGCGTAGACGGCGTTGGCGAGCACACCGGCGATTCGGAAACTGTAGGTGTTGGTCGCTCCGGCCTGGGGCGATGTGACATTCTTGCGCGAAAAGTTGTTGTAGATCCCATCGAATCGAACGCCAATCGGCAAGTCGGGAGCGCCTATCGCGAGAGCAATTATCCCGTTGACTCCCGTAACCTGGGTGTCGCTCAGTTTTCCGACTGGTATTGCCGCGCCTCCACCGATTCCAAGAGCGTAGGTCTTCTGACCAGCGGCTTGAGTGGAGAGAACAACTGAAGCGAGAACCAAAACCGTAATTGTTGTCGAAAGTCGCTTCATCTGACCGGGCCGGAATTCGTTGGTGGAGTGAGTATTGGAAGCGGGACAATATAGCGTGAGAGACGCGTTGCAACGGAAGTGGAAAGGCCATACATTAAATATCCTTGAATAATAGGATTATTTAATGGCCCGGGCGTATACTATTGCCACAGCTGCACTTACACTCGAAACGTCCGTCAAGTGGCTCGACAATGTGCTGTCGCATAATCGTGTTTCCGGCATTGCACGGGAGCGCCAGGGAGTGGCTCGTCGACTTACAATCGAGGGCTTGGTCGGTTTGGCCCTCGCGGTCCTGCTGGTGCGGCAGCTTGGATTACCAACCGCAAGAGCCATCGCCGTTGCCGAGAATCTCGCCAAGAACGATGGTCGATACATCGTGCCGCAAGGGCTGGTGCTCACGCTAGATCTATCGTCATTTCGGGCCGATCTGCTCGAGCGCCTTGAAAACGCCGTCGAGATCGCGCCGATTCCGAAGAGAGGTCGTCCCCACAAGAACAAAACGGGGCGCCTCGACTGAGACGCCCCGCCAGATTGTGCCAGTGAAGCGGACGCGGCTTAAGAAGCCTTCGTCACGTTCTCGGCAGCTGGACCCTTCTGACCCTCGACAATGTCGAACTCTACGGCGTCACC
>DATHGO010000304.1:0-10957 GCA_035317585.1 Gemmatimonadaceae bacterium
AGGGATTGGCGACTCGAATCCTGCGCCGCGACATTCTTGGTTTTCCAATCCGGCTGTAGCGGTTCCCACGGCGTCCCCGCTGTGAAGCCACCGTTTGGGGCAGCGCTCCACTGCATCGGCGTCCGGATCAGCTCATCGGGCTTCGGCCCGACCATTCCTATTTCTTCACCGTAGTACACGAAGGGCGTTCCCGGCAGCATTAGCATCGCGCTCGCCGCGACCCGCGCTTTGGCCGCATCGCCGAGAACGGTCATCACCCGCGGCTGATCATGATTGGTGAGAAACGGCGACCAGCGTCCACTGGGAAAGCTGGCATTCGCCTGGGCGACCGCCTTGAAGAATCCGCCTGCGTCGCCCGTCGCCGCCGCCTGCATCGTCGCCCTCGCTACCGCAAATGCAAAGTACGAATCGAGCTGGTTGGGATAGTAAGTCGCCATCACCTCCGGCGACTCGTCTGACATTTCCCCGACCGAAAATGATTCTGGAGCTTCCGCTCGAATCGTGCTGCCCAGCTGTCGCAACACATCGTGCGTACCGCGCGAATGCTGAAGTTGGTTGCCGTCCTCTACCAGGTAGGGAATTGCATCGAACCGAAATCCATCGGCGTGCATGTCCTTCAACCAGTACGTCAGAACCTTTTGCATTTCGGCACGCACTGACGGGTTCTCGTAATTCAGGTCCGGCATCTCGTGCCAGAAAACACCGTAGTAGTACTCGTCACGGACCGGGGATTTATGCCACGCCTCCTGTCCCCACGGCCCCTTCTGAACCGGAAGGGTCTTCGACCAACGGTACCAATCGCGATATGGACTGCCCGGATCGCGAAGCGCCGCTTGAAACCAGGGATTCTCGCTGCCGGTGTGATTGGGAACGAAATCGACGATGACATGAATCCCGCGCTGATGCGCTTTGGCCACCAGAGTCCGGAAGTCATTGTCGGTCCCGTACCGTGGGTCGACGTGGTAATAGTCGACCACATCGTACCCGTGATAGCTCATCGACTTGTCGATCGGCATCAGCCAGATACAGTTCGCGCCAAGGCTGGTGGTGCTGGCGGGATTTCCATCGTTGATGTAATCGAGACGCGATGTCAGCCCGCGCAAATCTCCGATGCCATCGCCGTCGGAATCGTAGAAAGAGCGGACGAACACCTCGTAGCATACGCCGTCGCGCCACCATTGGGTCGTGTTCTTCGGCAGTCCGCCGACTGGTACCGAGAGACTGCTAATGGAACAAGCGGCCGCAAGGATCGCAAGCAAGCCGGCCGCACACCCCTTCATCGCCGCTTCGGATCCCAGACCGCCACGCCCACCCGCGAATCCGCGGTTCCGTAGTACAGAAACCACCGGCCATTGAAGGGAACGAGCCCTTCGACGAACGTCGTGCCGTCCTTGTACTGCCCGGTGCGCTCGTAGTCTTCGGTCGGTTGAATGAATGGCGTGTCGGATCGCGCGATCAGCTTGATTGGATTTTGCGCGTCGAAAAGCGCCTGACCGCCGGTATAAACGCGCTGCGGCAAACCCGCCTGCCCAAACTTCCCGCTATTACCCGCGTTGTAGATCAGCAGAATTCCCCGCTCGGTCATGATTGCCGGCGGTCCACCCTCGACCAGCCACGAATCGAAGTATCCGGGCCGTGGTGACAGAACCTTCAGTACCTTCCCGTCGCCGTCCGCGAGCGGCGTCCAGTCGATGAGATCGTCGGACGTCGCGATCAGAATGTCCGGGACGTTGAAGTACATCCAGTACTTCCCGTTCACTTTCGTGGCGATCAGCCGGTTGCCCTGGACCCTGGTGAGAATCGCGCCCGACTTCGTATCGAGCTTCAGGTACTTCCCGCTGTCTGCCTTCGCGAACGCAGGTCCGTGCTTTTGCCAATGAACGAGATCCTTAGAGGTGGCGATCGCCAGACGAGGCACATCGCGGTTCCACTGTGTGTAGGTGAGGACGTAGGTGCCGTCGTCGGTTTCGACGATCCGCGGATCCTCGACGCCGCCCGTCCACTCGTATCTCGCCTGGACATCCTTGTCGGGGTACAGCACCGGCGTCGGCCGGCGGGTGAATCGCAATCCGTCGCTGCTTTCCGCGAGCCCGAGACGCGATGTGTGGAATCCAATCTCTCTCTTCCCCGTCACATCCTCGGCCCGATAAAGCACGTAGACCTTTCCGTCCTTGACGACGGCCGCGGGGTTGAACGTCGCGAGCTCTTCCCACCGGACGACGCTGTCGCTCATCGGAGAGAAAAACGTGGCGGCCCCATTTGGCGCGATGATCGGATTGACCTGCCCCGGCTTCTCGAATGGACCGAACATCCACTCCGGCCGCTGCGCATCGGCGGATCCGCTCCAAGCTCCGAAAAGGATGAGACCGGCAAGAGCCAAGCGTTTGCGCATGCGCTAAAATGTGCTCCCTTGGGTAGAGGTCCGTTAGGCGGAGGAACCTGCCCGTTGCCTGGTCAGGCTGGCGACCGTCATTCCCCGTGTGTATTACTCTCAACTGCGGGTTTCCGGCGGTCACTCAATGAGAGCTGACCCTGCATGAATCAAAGAGGATTCTCCTTCGTGCGCTCGTTCTTCGTTTTTCTGGCGTCTATCGCCATCGCTTCTGCGTGCACCCCGACAAAGCCGGCGCCTCCTCCGCCCTTGAAGGTGGTTCACGATACCGTCACGGTTCGTGACCCCGATTTGGACAAGCGGGTCACGCGCCTCGAGCTGCAGCTGCTCGCTCGCGACGCGCAGATCGAGGATCTCCAGACGCGCCTCGAGGACACACGCGCCGAAGTCGTACGAGCGATGGCAAAGCTTCAGTCGATGGCGAGCCGCGCGCAGGCCGCGTCCGCGATGGCCGAGGCCGAAGTTGCTCTTCAGATGCTGAAGTCGGGCCCGTCGGCAGATCCACCGGAAGCCGCGCAGGTCACGGGACTGGTTCGGCAAAGCGCTGCTGCATTCGACAAGGCCAACTATGGGGGCGCGCTCTATCTGGCGAATCAGGCCAAGACTGTAGCCGCGTCATATCGCGGACGCCTGGGTGTAAACAGAGAGGGCGCGCGTCCGGGAGAAACGCTGTTCGCGGTCCCCATCAAGTTGAAGACGACCAGTCGCGGGAACGTTCGCGAAGGACCGGGCACCAACTTCGCCGTCTCGTTCACGGCAGATCCGGGCAGCTCGATCATCGGCTATTCCTACGCCGATGAATGGGTTCGCATCAGTGATGACGGCGGACGAACCGGGTGGATTCACCAGACGCTCGTCGCGCGACCCTAGCCAGCTACTACCCCGTTTTCTTGAGCCTGCGGGCGCGCACCGTACGGTCGCGTCCCTCTCTCTTCGCCTGATATAACGCTTCGTCAGCGACGGCGATGATCGCCTCCGCGTCGTCTGCATCTTCGGGGAAGCTGGCAACGCCGATGCTCAGCGTCATCTTCCGTCCGTTGAACTTCTTCGCCGCCACGCGTGCACGAATATGTTCGGCTGTGTCCAGCGCATCGGCGATCGCAGTGTCGGGAAGCACGATCACGAACTCTTCACCGCCGTAACGCGCGCAGCAATCGACCTTGCGGGTCGAGTCGCGCATGATCTCCGCGATCATTTGCAGCACTTCGTCGCCGGCCGGATGCCCGAACGCATCGTTGTACTGCTTGAAGTGATCGACGTCGCCCACCAGTACCGAGAAGAAGTGCTTACCCTTCTTGAACCGCGCCACTTCGTCGTCGAGACGCTTCATTAGAGAGCGGTGATTCGAGAGGCCAGTAAGGCTGTCCGTCGTCGAGAGCAGCTCGAGCTCCTCGTTCTTCTTTCGCAGCGTCTCGTTGATTCGATCAAGCTCGAGCCGCCCCTCGCGCAGGCGATATACCATGTGGTTGAACACATCAGTGAGGTAGCCGACCTCGCCGCCGCCCGGTGCTGCCGGAAGATCCACTGCCAGATCTCCAGCCGCGACTTCACTGGCCGCCTTCGTCAGGCGGTCGAGCGGCCGGGCGATCAGGCGTCCGAGCCGGTACGCGGAATAAGTCACGACGACGAGCAGGAACGCGATCACCAGCAGCGCGACATCGCGGAACCTGCGCACCTGGAGGAACGCGGCTTCGGCCGAGATCTCGGAGATCACAGTCCAGCTAACCTGCGGGACGTACTCGAGTGTGCCGATGACATCGCGGCCGCCAAAGCTCGTGTAACCAAACGGGGCGCGGGCGTGCTCGCGGAGCTTCTTCATCGTCGCGGTGGGCATTGGATTTTTTATCAACCGCGCGGACACTCCGTCCGAGCTGGCTATCACGCCACCCCTGATGCTGACGAGATGGATCGCACCGGTGCTGTCCGGCGCGAACGATCGCAGCAGCATCTGCACCGGCGCGAGATTGAGCTCCGCCGCGAAGGCGCCGAGAAGCCGCCCGTCGGCGCGTTGGGCGGGGACGGCTACGATCAGCTTCGCTCTGCCGGACTTCGCATCCCAGTACGCGTCGCCGACGATCTGATTATCCGATTTCAGTGCCGCCTGCCAGTCCGCCGGTAGTGGGATCTTCGTCACCTCGCCCGCGCTCGTGGCGACGATGTTTCCATCGAGGTCGAGCACCATGAGCTTTTCGAAGTCGCTGAACCGCTCGTGAAGCGACACGAGATAATCACGCAGCCGTCCTTCGGTGGGGGAGCCCGTCGTGTTGCGCGAGCCATGTTCGAGGGTGATCACCACCTCGTCCGATCCCGCGAAGACGCGCAGGTCGTAGAGCCGTTCTCTCAGCCAGACGCCGGTTGCACGAGCGCTCTGGGCGCTGCTCGAGAGCAGATCTTCGTCGATTTTCTTCTCGAGCGAGCGGCGGTTCTGAGTGTAGAAAACGCCAAGCATGGTGCCCGCCGGCAGGAGCGCGGCGGCCACCGCGAACGCGAGAATTCTGCTGCGCAGGCTCTCGAGGCGCGGAAAGGGGAGTGGGAATTTATGACGCGCACGCGGCGTGGTTTGAGCCGCGCTCGGAGCAGCGTTCATAGTTCCGGGTTCTGATGTCGGTTCGGGCATCGTCTATAGACGACCAACCCCTCGCCGGGCTACCGAGTTCTCGGCGGGGGCCATTCGCAAATCGCCCAGGGTTCTGGAGAAACGTTTGTCGCTGGCGTGGTCACAAACATTGCCGATTTCAGCTGTCAGCTGCAGGCCACGTAACTCCTGAATCAGCAACACGTTACTGGCTGGAGATGACCTACTCCTTTCGGGCTCCGATCCGAATGATGTCTGCCATTTCCAGGATGTGTGTCGAGTACCCATTCCGAGCCACTGCGAGCATTGCACGCGCGAGCTCTTCGGTCGTGGTAACCATTGTCGGAGCGAGCCGCCTCAGAATGGGGTAGATCGGCTTGGTGACAGCGTACATCACGTTGTACCAGCGGGTCGATGACCGAATTCCGTGGAGCGGGATGACGGCGCCAGGGCGAAACATGTACGCCGCTTTGAACGGCAACGAAAGCAGCGTGTTCTCGGTCCGTCCTTTCACTCGCGCCCACATCGTCCGGCCTCGTTCGCTGCTGTCGGTGCCTGCCCCCGAGACGTAAATGAAAGTCACGTTGGGGCTCGTCCGCAGGAGTGTTCGGGCGACGCTTATCGTCAGGTCGTAATTCACGCGAGTGTATTGCTCCTCCGTCATGCCCAGCGCCGAGACACCGAGGCAGAAAAAGCAGGCGTCGAAGCCGGTAAGTTGGCTCTCGATAGGAGCCAGGGTCGCGAGATCGGGGCGAACGAGCTCGGTGAGTTTCGAATTGCTCTGACCCGTCGGCCGCCGGCCAACAGTGACTACTCTTCGCACGCCAGGATCGAGCAGACACTCGCGCAGGACGGCCTGGCCGATCATTCCCGACGCGCCAAAAAGGAGGACGTTCACGGCGCGCCATCCAGGAATTCGACCACGCCCGTCTCGAGTGAATACTCGGCGCCGACGACGAGCAGGCCCTGGTCGTGAATCAACTCCTCGAGGACCTGAGAGCCATGGCGCAGATGGTCCACCGAAGCGCGAATATTGGCTCGGCCTGCTTCTCTGACCAAAGCATTCGAATCGTGTCTTAGCTCGGTCTTGAGCAGTCCCTCGACTGAAGGTCGCACGCGGTTCACGATCGCCTGCAGGTTGTGCGACTGATTCTCCGTCGGCGTTAGCAGCTCTTCGAGTGTCGCCAGAATCGCCCCGCACTGCGAGTGGCCCAGGACGACCACGAGTCGGGTGGAGTACCGCGCCGCGGCGAATTCGACGCTGCCAACCTGCGAGGGAGCGACGATGTTGCCGGCGACGCGAATGACGAAGAGATCCCCCAGCCCCTGGTCGAACACGATCTCCGCGGGAACGCGCGAATCAGAGCAACCGAGGATGATGGCGAAGGGTTGTTGTCCGGCCGCAAGCTCGACGCGTCGGGTGTGACTGACGAATGCGTCGGATCCGCGTACGTTCGCGGCGAACCTCAGATTGCCGTCTCGCAACCGCTCGAGCGCTTGGCGCGCTGGCACCATCGATTAACAGCCCTCACTACCACACGCGGTCAAGTCATTTCCTTGTCGCGCAGCCGGCTACAGCTCCGCGTCAGTCCGGCTAATAGTAGTCTGCACAGATCGGTTACAGAACCGTCCGGACCTGCGTGCGACGGCTACGCCCGCGCCTTGACCGTTGATGCCACGGTCGTCTTTCGAAGCTTCGAATCCTGTATCAACGCCGCGACAGCTGCGATTCCCAATAGCCCTGGGAGGGGCGTCCGACCCCTGCTGAAACTGATCAGAATCGAGACAATCGTCAGTGCGATAACCACCCTGTAAATAGTTCTGTATCCACTTGTCAGCGGGTACAGAAATTCCTTCGCACACTTGAAGCATTTCAATTTCTGAAATCCCAGGAATGATCTCTTGGGGGTCGCACGGAATTGAGTACGACAGTGGGTACACGTCGCTCCGATCGCAGAGAGAGCCATCGTTTCCTCCAATAAGGTTTGTACGGAGCGCGACGGGGTGTGGGGTCCGCCTGACGCATTGGCGCTCACCCTCGGCGCCGTTTCGGAGCTTACCGCTCCATCCGGGGAAGACTCACGGCACGAACGGGTGCAACACCCCTCATCATTTGCTGTTGGGGTCAGGGCGCTTGGTCGCGGCGCCCAGGCGATCTCGATCTGCCGATGCGGGGTCGAAATAGTCGTCCCGGACATCGAGTCGAAGGGTGTATGCGTTGTCAGGCGCGAACTCCTGCCTGATGAGAACCGCGGACTCGGGTTTAGCCGCGGCAAGCTTCGTTTCAACCAGACCAGCCAGCCGGGCGAGATCCTTCAGCGTGCCTCGAATCGATTGGCTATCGAATCCCGCGCTTGGCCACGTCATTACTTCCAGAGATCCATAGGGCCCGTAATGCTGGTAAGCTGACTGCATCGCGTGCTGTGGATCGGCGACATAAGCGAGCAAGAGGTCGCGAAACTGGAGCAGGCCGGCCCGGGAGCCCGTCAGCGTCCAGACCCTGTTCTGATCGTCCAGCTCGCAGAAAAAGCCGAGTTTACGCCATTGTTGCTTGATCTGCTCGGCCGTCAGTTGGGCCGGCGGGGATTTCTCGGCCACTGATCTGCGCCGATACAGGAAGAGACCAACCGCGAACAGTATCGCGACGAGCATTAGTACGCGCACAGGAGCCTCCAAGGAGGTGCTAATCTATCGTCATGAAGCGGGCGGGCGTTTGCCCGACCGAACAATCGCAGCTAAGATATTCCCCGTTCGAGCACGTAACGAGTTGGCCCCGCTTCCGGACCCCCGATGCGCAATCGTGCTACGAGGTTTTACAACAGCTTCAGGCTGCTCTCACTCGCCTGCTTCGCGTCCCTCGCGATCTCCTCTCGCACGAATGCGCAGGGCCTCCGAGACAAGATATCGGACCTCTTCATTTTCGGGCCCGGACAGGCGCCACTCTTCCTCGCCGGATCAGGCGACCCGAACAATCCCGCGTCATTGCAGGCCCACGGCCTCCATTTCATACCTTCTTCGAACGCGGAGAACGCGTCGCTGATCTCTTTCATTACCGATGCCCTCGGGGCAAGCGTCGCCAACATACCGATCGGCTCCACCAGCGGCGGCGTGACATTCCGATTCGAGGGGGGCGCACCGGTGGCCACGTCCACGTCGGCGGGACCGATCTTCGCCGAGCGGGCCCAAACGCTGGGGCGAGGTCGAGTACTGGCGGGCATAAGCAGAACGGGCTTTCGCTTCGCCACGTTGCGCGGTGTGGACATGAATAACATCGATCTGACGTTCACTCATCAGAACGTCAACTTTCCAGGGTGCGATGCGCAGTTCGGGGGCGACTGCTCGCTGTACGGCGTGCCAGTTCTCGAGAACGACGCGATGGATTTCCACCTGTCGATGGACCTCAGCGTCCAGGTCACATCCATCTACGTCACGTACGGCTTGTCGGACCGGTTGGATTTCGGATTGGTGGTGCCCGTCGTGCAAGCGGATTTTCGCGGCACGAGCGAAGCCCAAATCCGGCCGTTCGGGGGCACTTCCGCGGCGCATTATTTTGCCGGTACACCGACTAATCCCGTTCTGACGGCCAGTAGGCAGAGTCTCGGCTCAGCGGCGGGCCTGGGTGACGTTGCGCTGCGAGCCAAGATAAACCTGCGAGAGACACCGGACGCGGCCTTCGCGTTTCTGGTCGATGGCCGTTTTCCGACAGGGAGCGAAAAAGACCTCCTCGGCTCGGGCAAATTTGCAGGCCGGGCACTCCTCATCTTCAATTCGCGCTTCGGTGATTTCTCACCCCATCTGAACGCGGGCTATTTGCATCATGCCGGCGACCAACAGAACGATGCCGTCCTCGGGACTCTGGGATTCGACGATCGGATTGCCGAGGGTGTTACCCTCGCGGCGGATCTCGTATCGGAGCTACAGGTAGGTGACGCCAAGCTTCACCTCCCCGGGATTGTCACCTATGACGCACCGTTTCGCCGGACATTGAATCCCACCAACATTCCGGATGTTCGCGACGATATTGTCAACGGCTCGTTCGGCTTCAAGATGATGCCTGCGCGCAGCACGACGCTGGTCCTGAACACTCTCTTTCCATTGAATCGCGGTGGATTGAGGGCAAATCTCGTTTACACCGCCGGCATCGAGTACACGTTCTAGGTGCTGGTGGGGGCGCGCGCTTCCGTCAGCGTGCTGATACCAGCCGCCACGCATTGCCCTCGTGGCGGAACGTCGCCGCCAGGCTCACGGGCAGGCGTTGATCCCGGTTTTCCGTGTTTACGTAGTCGAAGCTTCCCACCAGTCTGGCATCCGCCGACGTGCCCGAAGATTCGAGATTCGTTATTCGGAACGTGACGTTGACGCTTCTTGCGTTCTGGAAGAACGCCTCGAAGTTCCGCTGCTGGTCCGACGTCAGGCCTGGATTGACACGGCGGATGGCGCCTATATCTCTCGACTCGATTGCGCGTGCGTACGCTTCCACAGCGGGCGCGATGTCGGCGGCAGTTGCCGCCACCACGGCGGGTGGCGCAGGTTCTTGTTTCGGCGGCGTGACGACCGGTGCCGCGGTTACAACTGGAGCCGGGGGCAACACCTCCTGCCGGATAGCGGGGTTCGTCACCGGTGGGTCATTCCGCGGGGCCGGTGCGGCCGCGACCGGAAGTTTAGCCGGCTTGGATGCGGTTTTGGCGGCGCCACCGGCACGCGCGGTAGCGGGCGGTTTTTCCTTCTTGACCGATCGCTGAGCCAAGGGCGGCGGCTGCGTCGGGAGAGCGCCTGCACTCGCCGTGGCCGGGGGAGTCTCGGCAGGCACCACCTGCGGCGACGCTGGCGTTACTATTGGCGCTGGCCTGTTGGCTGCTTCCAGCTTTGCCGAATCTGACTGCGAGTATCGCGTCCAGGCAATTGCAATCAAAACGACGGCGGCGAGCGCTCCAGCCCCTGCAAAGGCGAGATTTCGCACTTGGGACTGCGACTTCTTCCTGGACATCTCGATGGCGCTGGCAACCGAAGCGCTCAAGGAAACCGACGCCGGATACGACGGCCCACTCAACTTGGCTCGTACGTTGGTCAGGTCATTCGCCATCTCGAGCGCGCTGCCGTATCGATCCGAAGGCTCCTTCGCCATGGCCTTGAGGACAATGCGGTCGAGCGCAGGGGGTAGTCCGGGCACCAGCTCGCTTACTGGTCGCGGCTTTTCAGTGATGATTTTGAAAAACAGATTCTGCAGAGTGGGAGCGTCGAACGGCTTCATTAGCGTGAGGATCTGAAACAGCACCCCGCCCGTCGCGAAGATATCGGTAGCCGCGCTGGTCTTTCCCTCCGTGATCTGCTCGGGAGCCATGTAGGTCGGCGTTCCGAGGATCGATCCAGTGCTGGTCATACTCGATGACGCAAGGTGGGCAACGCCGAAGTCCATGATCTTCGCGCGCCCGTCCTCGCCGACGCGGATGTTGGCCGGCTTGATGTCTCGATGTACGATGCCGCGCTTGTGCGCGAATGCGAGTCCGGTGAGAACATCGATTATGATGTCGAGCCTCTCTTGGAGCGAAAGTGGCTTGCCCGACTCGATGAGGTGCTCGAGATCCACGCCCTGGACGAACTCCATCGCGATGAAGAGGTGACCATCGGCCTCTCCCAGATCGTAGATGCAGACCACATTCGGGTGCTGAAGAGATCCCGCCGCCTGTGCTTCGTGCAAAAAGCGCTTGCGGAGGTCGTCCTGCCGAGCGATCGAATCGTTCATCACCTTGATCGCGACGGTGCGGTCGAGGACGGAATCCTGGGCCCTGTAGACGACGCCCATCGCGCCCTCGCCTACGAGCTCGAGGATGCGGTATTTCCCAATTGACGAAAAAATTTTGGCGTCGGCCATGGGCAGGATGCGTTTGGCGCCGGCCGAACAAGCCGGACGGAGGGAATATTCAGCCCGCAACCCAATACGGCAACCAGTTTTACAGGCTTCGGAGCGGCACAAAGGAGAATTATCCGGA
>DATHGO010000305.1:0-5132 GCA_035317585.1 Gemmatimonadaceae bacterium
CGCGTCATCTCCTGCACGTTGTTCCAGCCGAGCATCTGCCATTCGTTGGTGAGCAGCGGATCGAGCCACGCGTTGTATGGCCCGTCGCCGACGGTATTGTCGTACAGATAGGACCCCGATTCGTGCAGGTCGTGCAGCACCTGCGCCTTCCAGCCGAGGTAGGTGTCGAGAACGTTCTGCGACAGCTTGAGTGTCAGAGCCATGGCGTCGCGGTTGTTGTCGTGCGCGACGTAGTGACC
This sequence comes from Gemmatimonadaceae bacterium, assembly GCA_035317585.1. GTDB lineage: Bacteria > Gemmatimonadota > Gemmatimonadetes > Gemmatimonadales > Gemmatimonadaceae > UBA4720. The sequence goes on from DATHGO010000305.1 coordinate 240, forward strand.
CCAGTAAAGCAGCGGCGGAGAGGTCTCGCCCGGGTGCGCCATGCGCCAGCGGAAAATGTCGACCTGACGGTCGCGCCCGTCTACTTCTACGATCGGTGTGATCAGCGTGACGAGGTGCTCGCGGATGTTCCTGATGTACGGACTCTCATCGACCGCGAGACGGTAGGCAAGCTCCATCAGCGCGGTTGGGGCGCCGGATTCCGGCGAATGGATCGTGCCGGTGATGTAATAGACGGGCACCGTCTGCGTCACGAGTCGCGCCGCCTCGGCATCGTCCATGTTGATGCTTCGTGGATCCGCGAGCTTCGCCAGGTTTGCCTTGTTCTGCTCGAGATTTGCGAGCAGAGCCTCAGAGGCGACGCCCACGGCGATCATCTCGCGCCCCTCTTCAGTCGTGCCGATGCTGTACACGCGCACTCGCGGACTCGCCTTCGCGAGCATCCGCATGTAGGTGTAGACCTCCTTCGAGTACGGCAGGTTGTCGCGCGCCCCGGCGATGTCACCGAGCACTGCCTTTGGAGTAGGCACCGTCGTCGACGCCGGCAGATAATCCACGAGCGGCGACAGGAAGAATGACTCCGTCGTGTACTCGCGAATCTTGCGCGTGTACTCCTCGTCGATCGGCTGGTTGGGGTCGCGGCCGGGACGCGTCGCTGATATGAGCGCTGTCTGGCCGGGGACGCCCGGCCGCCGCGAGCTGTCGGAGGCCTGTGCAGCCGCTTCGAATGCGGGGACCGCCAGGATCAGGGACAGGGAGAGCCGCACAAACGGTCCAAGGTACATCGATTCCTCACCAGGTTCAGGTAGGCGTGCCCTGCAAACCTAACCCTGTTCGAGGAGTGCCCTCAACCTCTCGCTGTAGTTGCGGCTGGACGTCAGCGTTGTCCCGTCCTGGAGCGTGATGACGTACTCACCGTGAAAGTAGGGCTGAAGCTTTCGCAGCCTGTCGACGTTGATGATCGCGGAGCGATGGACTCTCATGAATTTCGCCGGGTCGAGCCTGGTCTCGAGCGACTTGATGGTGTCGCGCACGAGGTGCGTCCGCCCTGCCGTGTGAAGGGCGACGTAGTTGCCCTCGGCGTTGATCCAATCGACGTCCTCGACGCGCACGAAGTAGATCTCGCCATTCGTCCTCACCGGAAATCGGGACACGTGACTTGGCGTCGCAGTGGCCGAGAGGGAGCGAAGAAGCTCGCGCAACTCTTCGGGGATCCCGGGCGCGCGGCGTGTGGTGAGACGCTCCTCCACGCGAGCCAGAGTCCTCTCGAATCTGTCACGATCGAACGGCTTGAGGAGATAGTCGAGCGCACTCACGTCGAAGGCCCGGAGAGCGTAGTCGTCGAACGCGGTCACGAAGACGATGATGGGGAGCGGCGACGCATCGGCCGACTCGAGAATCTGGAAGCCATCCAGGCCCGGCATCTGCACGTCAAGAAAAAAAAGATCGATGTCGTGACGGGCGAGCGCCGCGGCCGCCTCCACGCCATCGTTGCACTCTGCCACGATCGTATATCCTTCGCGCTCTTTCAGCATTCCCCGCAGCCGCTCGCGCGCGAGCGGCTCATCGTCGGCGATGGCGACCCTGACTGGCGTCACGCTACGCTCGCCGCTACCGGCGAAAGCCGGGTCGACGTATGCAGCGGGATCGCGACGACAACCCTGGTTCCGCGCTCCGGAAGCTTTTCGAGCGAGATCGATTGCGCCGAACCGTACAACTGCTCCAGCCGTCGACGGGTGTTGGCGAGTCCCATTCCGTTCTTCTTCACGCGTTGAGCGGAACGATTCCGGTTGAACCCGTTATCGCTGATCGAGAGTTCGAGTTTGCCATCGACCGTCAGGGCGGAGATCTCTATCGTCCCCGGGCCCGCGGTGTTCGCGATCCCGTGATCGAATGCGTTCTCGAGCAGCGGCTGAAGAATGAATTGGGGTACCAGCGCGTCGAGCGTGTCGGGACGAATCACATGTCTAACGGTGAGTCGATCGCCGAATCGCACGCGCATGATCTCGATATACTGGTCGACGAGCGCAAGCTCATCGCGGAGTGAGATCTCATTCTGATCGCGGTGCTGCATTGTCAGCCGTAGGAGATCGCTGAGTCGCGTGAGCATTGTGTCAGCCGCCCCGACGTCGCGGTGCATGAGCGTCGAGATGGCGTGGAGCGTGTTGAAGAGAAAGTGTGGATGGATCTGGGATCGGAGCGCCTCCAGCTGGGCTTCCGAAAGTCGTGCCCGCAGATCCGCAGCTGCCACTTCGCGCTCCCGGTACCGCCTGTTGAACTCGAACGCGTGGACTATTCCTATCACTGCCCAGAACGCCATCGACTCGTTCGCGAAATTGCGGGAGAGCTCGCTGCTGAACGAGGCGCCGAGGTTGAGTCCGAGCGCATGTTCAATCGGGACCAGGACGGCGTATTTGATCACGACGCATACTGACGTCACCACGAGAGTGAGCGGAAGCATCACACGCCAGCTCTTTTTATCGATTGGATATCGGCGCCCCATCCAGAAGAAGAGCGGCGTAAAGAGCGCGCAAGTGTACCAATCCGCGAAGCGCCCCGTCAGCATGTCCCGCCACACGATCGGCTGCCCGCGCTGCGACAGGTAGACCACAGTCTGACTGCTGGAGAAGGCCGCTAGAAATGTCCACACTGCGAACACCAGCAGCACTTGCGCAGTGGTACGTTTCTGGGACGCACTCAGCTTCATCGTCGGTCGCTCATCTTGATTCATAAGCTATATGCGCACTGTCATTCGGCGAGCTACCCGTGACGAGCCGGCCTTTAAAGGTGACGAGTGGGTAGCGGCCGCAGTGTCCCCGCCACCTTGTCACCGCATCCGGCCACATCGTCACATTCTGTTTGCCCTGCCCGTGACGAACTCCCATCCTGCTGCCATGATTCGATCAGCATCATGTCTCTCTCCGTACCCGATGAAGCTCTATTCTGCCGTCCTGTTGCTATCGGTAGCCAACGTCGCTTGCGCCCAGTCTCCGCCTCCGAGCCGGTCGGCCCAGACTATCGCCTCACACCTTTCCAGCCTCATCGACTCGGCGGAGCTGGCGGGTTTCGTCGACACGTTGATCACTGCGCAGATGGCGAAGGAGAACATTCCGGGCGCGGTTTTCCTGCTGGTCCAGAACGGCAAGGTTCTCTACCAGCGCGGCTATGGCTTCGCCAACATCTCGCGACTCCAGCCGGTCAATCCGGAAACGACGATCTGGCGCATCGGATCCATCAGCAAGGTCTTCACTGCCACTGCCGTCGTCCAGCTGGCAGATCGCGGTCGCTACCGGCTCACCGACGACGTGAACCGGTATCTCACCCGCTTCAAGATTCCCGCAACGTTCCCACAAGCGGTAACGTTCGAGCATCTGCTGACGCACACCGCCGGCTTCGACGAGATCCGGCCAGGCACTCGCGCGGAAACCGCAGCCGGGCTTCTACCGCTCGGCGATTTCCTCGCCAATAAACTGATCCGGCTGCGGCCGCCCGGACGCACGATCAGCTACTCCACGTACGGAATCACGCTCGCCGGATATCTCGTCGAACAGGTTTCAGGGACGGATTTCGAGGCGTATCTCGCTAGAAACATCTGGGCTCCGCTCGGCATGACACGAACCAACATCGCCGTTCCGGATTCGTTGCGGGCCGATCTTGCTCAAGGCTACGAGTACGATGCCGGCGTCAATAAGCTCGCGGACTGGGAATGGTATCACACCACTCCCGCATCCTCGATCAACGCGAGCGCGGCCGACATGGGACGGTTCATCATCGCGCATCTCCAGGACGGACGGTACGGGAGAACCCGCATCATGAGCGAGAGTGCAGCGCGTGATATGCACCGACAACACGTTACCTCGCATCCGAGACTCGCCGGCTTCGCATACGGCTTCTACGAGGCGTTCACCAACGGGGAACGATTGCTCGAGCATGGTGGAAATGTCGAGGGCTTCAGCGCTCAGCTCACGCTTATCCCAACGCGCGGTATCGGATTCTTCATCGCCAGCCAGCACGAGCCCGCTCGGCTCCGCGACGTTGTTCAGGCGGCGCTTCTCGATCACTACTTCCCGGCCTCGAAAAAAGACGAGACCGCGCCGGTACCGATCCCTGGCTATCGCGAAAGGGCACCTCATTTCGCGGGCACCTACGAGTTGAATCAGTTCTGTCACTCGTGTGGACCGGGTCGACGCGAGTACACGCGCTTCGAGGTCAAGGCGAATCCCGATGGAACGATCTCGATAACACGTAATCCGGAGCCGTTCGTTGAAGTCGAGCCTTTTTTCTTTCAGCGCGTGCGCGGCACCGGAGGGGTCGCCTTCCGTGAGGACGCATCGGGCCGCGTCACTCTAATGGCTGGAGATTCCTGGATCGTGTTGGAGCGCATCAAATAATCCCATTTTTTCACCTCCTTTCCCCAAACCATGAGACTCTCGAAGCTATCTCTCCTGATCGCGTCCCTTCCGCTGGCGCCCCTTTCCAGTTCGTCGTGTCAGAGTCAGGCCGATTCGTCCGCCATCAGGCAAACCGCGCTCGACTACATCCAGGGTTGGTACACGGGTGACGCGACGCGCATGGAGCGCGCGCTGCACTCGGAGCTGGCGAAGCGAATCGTGCGCACCGATACCCTCGGCAACTATCGGCTCGACCAACAGAGCGCGATGACGCTGGTGCAGGGCACTCGGAACGGCTACGGCAAGACGACGCCACAATCCGATCGCCACGATGACGTTCGCATACTCGACATTTTTCGCAACGCGGCCTCGGTGCGAATTGATGCCTCGTATTGGGTCGACTACCTGCAGCTGGCCAAGTGGCATGGCCGATGGGTGATCGTGAACGTGCTGTGGGAGCTCAGGCCGAAGGCGTAATCACCTGAGCTCGATCTTCCCTATCCG